>JAQBQH010000190.1 GCA_028287105.1 Myxococcales bacterium | reverse complement strand
GCGTCGGTCATCGTGAGGCCGTGGTCGGTCCGTCGGATGATGCGCAGCGATTGGGTTGCGCTTCGTCCGACGGGCACGACCAGACGGCCGTGCGGTGCCAGCTGTGCGACGAGCTGAGCCGGGACCTCAGGCGCCGCTGCAGCGACGAGGATGGCGTCGAACGGGGCGTGGTCGGGCAGACCGACGGAGCCGTCGCCGATGAAGACGTGGACGTTGTCGATGCCGAGTGCGCGGAGCGTCCAGCGCGCGCGGCGCGCCAGCACCGCGTGGCGCTCGATGGTGTAGACCTCGCGCGCGAGCAGGCCGAGCACCGCCGCCTGGTAGCCCGAGCCGGTGCCGACGTCGAGCACCCGTTCGTTGCCGCGCAACCCCAGCGCCTCCGACATCCAACCGACGACGAACGGCTGCGAGATGGTCTGGTCGAAGCCGATCGGCACGGCGTAGTCGCGATAGGCTTCGTCGCGCACCGGGACCGGCATGAACATGTGGCGCGGCAACGCCGACATGGCGGCGAGGACGCGCGTATCGCGAATGCCGCGAGCGAACAGCTGCTCGTCGACCATGCGCTTGGCGGCCGGGTGGACGGCTCGTCGCCGCGTCAGCACATCGTGGTGCGTGGGCCCAAGTTCGAGAGTACCCATGGCTTGCTTCCCCTAACGCGCGCAGCGGAAGCCGAGATCATCGTCGCGATAGTCGGGCGGGAACGCGAGGCGGTTGGAGGAGCGGGGCAGCCCGAGCATCGAGCAGCAGGCCCCTCCGCGAACGACCCGTCGCACTCCACGTCGCGGACCCTTCGGATTCGTCGCAGGCGCGTGACGATAATAGGTCGCGTCGTACCAGTCGGCTACCCACTCCCAGACATTCCCGGCGAAATCGTGGAGCTCGCCGCCGTAGGAGCCGACGTCGACGGGATGGCCGGGATTGCCGGGGCAGCGCCCCTCGCCGTCGTAGTTGCCGAAGTTGCCGCGCGCGCAGTCGGCGGTGTCGCCCCACGGGTAGAGCCGGCCGTCCGTGCCGCGGGCGGCGCGCTCCCACTCCGCCTCGGTGGGCAGGCGCTTCTTCGCCCAGCGGCAGTAGGCGTCGGCGTCGCTCCACGTGACGCCGGTGACCGGCAGGCGCGAGGTCGCGTCGTCGGGCCGCGCCACGGATGGCAGACCGCAGGCGCGCGCCTCGACGCAGCGGCCGTATTCGGCGCGCGTGACCTCGTCGGCGTCGATCTCGAACGTGCCCACGACGACGGTGCGGCGCGGCTGCTCGTCGGCTTCATCGCCGCCGCCCATGACGAACGGACCGCCGAAAATGCGTACCATTCCCGACAGGAGGAAGCTTATTAGCCAAACCACGGTACAATACATAGTCGAAAGGACCACCATCATGAAGCCGTCCATTCGCTCTACCGGTCTCGCCTTCTTGCTGCTCGGTATCGGCCTGGCCGCGTGGGGCTTCATCGGGATCATTCCGAGCCCCACGCAGATCGGTCTCGGCGGGGCGATGGCGCTCACTGGCCTGGGGCTGTTCTTCAAGGCGCGGCTGGCGCACAACGTCGGGCTCGCGATCGCCACCGGGGCGAGCGGGTTCGGCGGCTGGAACCTCTATCGCGCGCTCGAAGATGCGCACAAGGTCGGGATGGCCAAGGCGGGGGTCATGCTCGCCATCGGGCTGTACCTCCTCGCGTCGCTCGTGATCACGCGCACGCAGCTTCGCTCCGCCAAGAAGTAGCGACGCGTCGTCGCTACGGACGGTGCATGCGGTGGCAACCGGTATTCGGATCCAGTCCGTATACCGGATCTGAAATTCCGCGGTTTTCTTCGAACTCTTCGAAATGACGGAGGCGCGGCCGCTCAGGTCGGCCGGCACGGCACGTGCTCTTGCGGCGGCGCATGTCGCTCGAGCTCGCGAACCTTCCCCTGGCGCCGACGGCGCAGCTCGGTGATCTCGAGCTGCTCGCGCTGGCGCTCAATCGCTCTCTGACGTCCGCGGCGGCGCTGATGACGCGCCTCGGTGGCATTCACGGCATCTCGCGCGCTCCGCTCGATGAGCTCGAGCGCGCCCGCGTTCCCGGTCGGCGCGCGCGACAGCTCTGGGCGGCGCTGGAGCTGGGACGCCGCACGCTCCTGCAGCCGATCCGCTACGGCGAAACCGTCGACACCGCGGCGCGCGCAGCCGAGGTGATGCGCACGCGGCTGGCCCATCGCGAGCAGGAAGAGCTGCACGTCATCGGGCTCGACATCCGGACGCGCATCGTCACCATCTTCGTGGCCGCGGTCGGCAACCTGGCCGAGGTCTACGTCGATCCGCGCGATGTATTCCGGCCGCTCGTGCGCGAGAACGCGCATCGCGCCATCGTCGTGCACAACCACCCGTCAGGACATCCCAAACCGAGCGAGGCGGATCGCAAGCTGACGCGGCAGCTGGCGGCGGCCGGCGAGATCGTCGGCATCGAGCTGGTCGACCACATCATCGTCGCGCACGGCGGCATCCACAGCTTCGCGCGCGCCGGGGAGCTGTAATCGCGCTTCGGCGGCGATTGCGACGGCAAGAATGTTGGACACCCGATCGGCGTTGTATACGATGACCCTGTCTGATGCGTCTCCCCCTCGCCATCGCCACGTTGGTGTCACTCGTCTTATCGGCGACGGCGGCCCGTGCGCAGTCGGACTTCGTCGGCGTCCGCGCGATGGGAATGGGCGAGGCGCAGCGCGCGACGGCCAGCGGTGCGTCGGGGCCGCTTCTGAACCCGGCCGGCATGGCGCTCGCGCGGCAGTACGTCATCGAAGGCATGTACGGCATCAAGGTCGAGACCGTCGGCCACAACGCCAACGTCTCGATCGTGGACTCGATCACGTCGCGCGTCGCTGCCGGGCTCTTCTACACCTATGTCTACGAGTCGCCGCGGCTCGGCTTCAATTGGGCGGGAGGCAACGTCGAGTCGGCGCAGCTGACGCGTACCGGCCACGCCGCCGGCCTGTCGCTGGCGGTGCCGCTCGGCGAGCGGTTCATCATCGGCGCCACGGCGAAGTACGTTCACTTCGACACGACCGCGCCGTTGGCCAGTGGCAGCGTGCCCGATCACTTGACGCTCGACACGGTCAACGGCATCACCTTCGACGTCGGCATCATCGTCAGGCTCGGCGACAAGTTCAACATCGGCGTCATCGGCTACAACTTGTGGGATCACGGCAGCCGCGAGACGCCGCTGTCGCTCGGCATTGGGCTCGCGTTCGTGCCGATCCCCGTGCTCAGCATCAACTTCGACACCGTGATCAACTTCACGGGATTTCAGAACTACAAGATGGACGCGATGACCGGCAAGGTCACCCTCGAGCAGCGGACCACGGCACGCCTCGGGCCCGGCATCGAGTGGCTGGCCGCCAACAAGGTGCCGCTCCGTGTGGGCGTGGTGTACGACTCCGGCCTGCCGGCGACCTTCCTCACGATGGGCCTCGGCTACATGTCGAGCTCCTTCGGCGTGGATCTCACCTACCGCACCAAGGTCCAGGGCGGACTCGAGAATTTCCTCATGCTCGGCATTCGCATCTTCATCGACTGAGATGCTTTCCCGTCACGGCGGGAACTCGGCGCCGCGGAGATGGTCTAAGCTGTCATGGGCGGACACTCCGCGCCGCTCGCCATGACGACGCTGCGCGAACGCATGCTGATCCGTCGCTTGCAACAGCGCGACGAGCGGGCCTTCGCCGAGGTCATGCGGCTCTATCAGCACAAGGTCTTCAACGTGGTGTTCCGCATGGTCGGCAACCGCGAGGAGGCCGAGGACATCGCTCAAGAGGTCTTCGTCACCGTCTTCAAGCACGTCGACAGCTTCCGCGGCGACGCCAAGTTCTCGACGTGGCTGTACCGTATCGCCACCAACCACACGCGCAACCGGATGAAGTATCTCGGCCGCCGCGCGTACAACACCACCGGGGAGCTCGACGAAGCGGCCGAGCGGGCGGCGCAGGACGCGCAGCCGAGCAGCATGCGACCGCAGACCGCCGGACCCGACGCGGTGCTCGAAGGGCTGCAGCTCGAGAAGGTCGTGCAGGAGGGGATCGCCGCGCTGGAGCCCGAGCATCGCGAGGTGCTGGTCCTGCGCGACGTCGAAAACCTCAGCTACGACGAGATCGCGTCGATCACCGCGGTCGCGGAAGGTACCGTAAAGTCAAGACTTCACCGGGCCCGCCTGGCGCTCAAAGAGCACATGGCGAAGCATCTCGGGCAGGATTAAGATGGAAATAACCGTGGACCACGCACGCGCCACCGAGCTCTTCAGCGCCTACTGGGACGAGGATCTCGCGCCAGCGGACTTGAGCGCGCTCGAAGAGCACCTGAAGTCGTGCGTGGTGTGCCGCCGCGAGTATCAGACGTTCAAGAAGACCGTGGGTGCCGTCGGGGGGCTCGATCGCGTGATGGCGCCGCCCGACTTCGCCGAAGAGGTGCGGGCGCGGATCCGCAAACGGTCACGCGGCCGCTTCTTCAGTCCCCGGAAAATGGCCGAACGAATCCCCTACGAGCTTTTTTCGCTCGTCATGTTGGGATTGATTCTCGCCATCTACATCGTCCTTCAGCTCTCCCATCCCGCCCAACTGAAGCTGCCGTAGCAGCCCTCCCCCGCCAGCTATTTAGGATCGTTGTAGAACAGCGTAATCGCGAGGCAGTGAAACGCTTCATCGCTCGACTGCGTCACGATCTTGTCGACGATCTCGACACCCGGGTGGACTGCCAGCCACTGGGTGATCTTCTCGCCGAGCTGATCGCGCTCTTGCGCCATCGTCGCCGAGAATACCTTCACGCCGTTGAACTGGCGATTGTTCGATCCGCTGCTCGATGCCATTCGTCCTGCTGCTCCTACGCGCTGGTAGCGCTATTCGTGTCAGCCCCCCCCGAGGTTCGAAACTCTTTGATGATCAGGTACAGCTCGTCTTCGGTGAGGATGTGGTCGGTCGCCTTGGCCACACCGAGGATCTTGGTGACGAGGGGTGACTCCGGCTCGATGTGTCGCTTGCGGAGCCAGTAGATCACGTTCGACTCGCCGCTCATGTGGCCGACCTCGATCTCCTGCTCGCGTCCGAAGATCCCCGCGGGAACCCCGGAGTAGATGCGATCGGCCAGAAACGCGTGCCCCTTCTTCTCCGCCTTGATGATCGCCGCCGCGTGAACGCCCGTTGCCGTGCGAAATGCGTCGGTGCCCGCCAGCGGATAATTGTACGGGATTTGTACTCGCGTTGCCTGGGACGTCAACCGACAAAGCAACAATAGCTTCGATAGATCATGGTTCGGCAGCTCGCCGAGCAACTTGAGGTTCATCAGCGTCTGGTCGAGCGATGCATTGCCGACGCGCTCGCCGATGCCGAGGATGGTGCCGTGGGCGCGATCGGCGCCGCACTCGAGCGCGATGATCGTGTTGGTGACGCCGAGCCCGCGGTCGTTGTGCCCGTGCCAGTCGATGCCGACCTTGACGCCCAGCCCCTGGATGAAGTTCTTCGTCCACTGCAGGAGGTTGCGGATGCCGTCGGGCGTGGCATGACCGACGGTGTCACAGATGCAGATACGCGTCGCGCCGTGGTCGATGGCGTTCTTGAACAGCGTCGCCAGCACTTCGGGTCGCGACCGCGTCGTGTCCTCGGTGACGTAGGTGCACGGCAGCCCGTTCTTGACGGCGAAGTCGATCGCCTCCGCCGACTTCTTGAGCATGAAGTCGAGGTTCCAGTCCTCCGCGTAGAGGCGAATCGGCGAGCTGCCGATGAACGCCATCACCTCGATCGGCATGCCGAGCTTCTGCGAGATGTCGACGATCGGCTTGATGTCGTTGAGGTGCGTGCGTCCGGCGCAAGCGACCTTGATCTTCAGCTTGGCGTCGCGGATCTCGCGACCCAACTCCAACACGTCCTCCTGCGCCCGCTTGCCGGCGCCGGGCAGCCCGATGTCGACGTGGTCGATGCCGACGTCGTTCATGAGGTGGACCAGCTTGATCTTGTCGTCGATCTTGGGATCGACGACGGACGGACACTGCACACCGTCGCGCAGCGTCTCGTCGAAGAACGAGATCTTGTGCTTGAACAACGAGCCGGGGTGACGCTCGAGCGAGTTCCAGTCGTAAATGATGTCCGCCTCCGAGAGCTCGGAGGGCGGCTTGTTCAATACGCCGTGGTCGCTCACGCCAGCACCGCCCTCGACCTAGACCGCCTCGATGACGATTGCGATGCCCTGGCCGCCGCCGATGCAGGCCGACCCGATGCCGAGGCGCTTGCCGCGACGCTGCAGCTCGTTGACCAGGTGCGCGGTGATGCGCGCGCCCGACGCGCCGAGCGGATGGCCGAGCGCGATGGCGCCGCCGTCGACGTTGGTGCGCTCGCGGTCGAGGCCCAGCTCCTTCTCGACGGCGAGGTACTGCGGCGCGAACGCCTCGTTGACCTCGACGAGGTCGAAGTCGGTGACCTTGTGGCCCGAGCGCTCCATGGCGCGGCGAATCGCCGGCGCCGGCCCGATGCCCATGATCTTCGGATCGCAGCCCGTATAGGCCCACTGCGTGATCTTGGCGAGCGGCTTCCAGCCGTACTTCTGGCCGGCCTCCTTCGAGCAGAGCAGCACCGCGGCGGCGCCGTCGGCGATGCCCGACGCGTTGCCGGCCGTGACCACGCCGTCCTTCTTGAACACCGGCGACAGCTTGCCGAGCACTTCCATGGTCGTCTGCGGACGAGGATGCTCGTCGACGGCGAACTGCACCGCGCCCTTCTTCGACTTGATCTCGACCGGGACGATCTCGTTCTTGAAGCGGCCGGCCTCGTTCGCCGCGGCCCACGCCTTTTGCGAGCGCAGCGCGTACTCGTCGCACTCCTGGCGCGTGATCTTGTACTGCTCCGCCAAATTCTCGGCGGTGATGGCCATCGGCATGCCGGTGTAGCTGTCGGTCAAGGCATCCCAGAGCGTGTCACCGAGCTTCTGCTCCTTGCCGAACGCGAGCCCCCAGCGCGCGCCGCGGACCACGTGCGGCGCCTGCGACATCGACTCGGTGCCGCCGGTGAGGACGACCTCGGACTCGCCGAGGAGGATCTGCTCGGCGCCGCTGATGATCGCCTGGAAGCCCGACCCGCACAGCCGATTGAGCGTCACGGCGGCGGCCGCGATCGGCGCGCCGACGCGCAGCCCGACGTGGCGCGCGAGGTAGATCGAGTCGGCCGAGGTCTGCTGAACGTTTCCGAACACCACCTGCTCGACGGTGGCGGGCTCGGCATTCGCCTGGGCCAACGCGGCCTTGGAGGCCTCGACCGCCAGGTCGGTGGCCGTCAGGTCCTTCAGGCTGCCGCCGAACGCGCCAAACGCGGTGCGCTTGGCTCCGACGATCCAGACTTCTCGCGAGAGTGTCTTGGCCATTTTCAACTCCTTCAAATGTAGCACCGATGCGTGATTACTGCTTTTGCGTCGTCGAGAACATGCCCTCTTCGTAAGCGACGATCTTGCCGGCGACGGCCGAGGCGGCGACGTTCAGCGGCGAGGCGAGGTAGAGCTGACCCGGGCCCGACCGCCCCTGGTAGTTGCGGTTGATGGCGGACACCGAGACCTGCCGTGGATTGCCCGAGACTCCGGGCCCGCAGCCGATGCAGGCGCCGCAGCCGGGTGAAATCACTTTGACTCCAGTCGCTTGAAAGACCTGGAGGTACCCCTTCTTGCGGGCATAGTCCTCGACCGCGCGCGAGCCGAACTGGATGTAGAAGTCGACGCCCTCGGCCACCTTCTGGCCCGAGGCGGCGGCGTCCTGCATCACGCGCGCATACATATCGATGTCGTCCTCCTTGCCGGCGGTGCACGAGCCGCCGTAGGCGATATCGATGCGTACGTCGCCGATCTCGGAGACGTACGCGCCATTGGTCGGGTCCGACGGGATGCCCTTGGCGGGATCGCCCGGCGTCGCGACCATGGGGCGGATCGTCGACAGGTCGATGGTGTGGACTCCGCCCTCGTAGACCGCCCCGGGGTCGGGAGCGACGACCTTCTTGCGCAGCTCATCGATGCGGACGCCGGGGCGGCGCGCCGCGATCCACGCCAACGTCGCCTCGTCGGCCTCGACGATGCCGGCCTTGGCCGAGCACTCGGTCGCCATGTTGGCGAGCGTGGCGCGCTCGTCGGGCGACAGCGACGCCAGCCCGGGCCCGCCGAACTCCATCACGCGGTCGAGCGTGAGCTGCTGCTTGGCGTGGTTGGCCAGGATATAGAGCATCACGTCCTTGGCCGTGACGCCGCGGCGCAACGCGCCGGTGAGCTCGAAGCGGATCGAAGCCGGCACGACCACGAAGGTGAAGCCGGCGTGGACCAGCGCCGCGTACTCGGTGGCGCCGACGCCGTAGGCGAGCGCGCCGAGCGACCCGCCCATGCAGGTGTGCGAGTCGGTGGCCTGGATGAAGTCGCCCGGCTCGATGATCTTCTCGCGCGCGATGGTGTGGCAGATGCCGGGCGACACGCCGTTGGTCGCCGAGAAGTCCTGCACGCCCGTCTTTTTCTGGAAGAGCCGCTGCAGGTCGCGCAGGATCTGAATCTTCGGCGAGAACGGCGCCATCTTGGGCACGCCGTCGGCGTAGATGAGGTGGTCCTCGAAGACCGCGAACTTGGCCGGGTTGGCGAGCGTGTAGCCTTCGCCGAACTCGTCGCCGAGAAACGCGTGCACCTGCGCGGTGGTGAACTCGTGCGAGTAGCCGCCGTCGACGCGCACGCAGACGGGGTCGCCGGCGTAGGCGGTGCCGCCGCGATCCACTGCGCGCGAACCGAGGATCTTCTCGGCCATTGTCTGAGGCCGCGTGCCCGGGCCGAGCGCCGGCAGGCTTACTTCGCCGCGCGCATAGGCCTTGGTGAAGTTGAACAGGCCGCCGTACTCGATGATCTGCCGCGTGAGCGGGTCCCAGCCCTCGGTGAACTCCGACAGCGGAATGCGCTCGCCCGCCTGCAGCCGCGCGAGGATGGCGTGATCGCCCATCAGCACGCCCTGGTTGATGTTGTTGCGCGCGTGAATCGGCGCGAACGACGCGGCGATGGCGATGCGGATGCCGGACCACTTCTCGGCCTGCACCGCCGTCTCACGTGAGCTGCCGACGCCCTTGCGCTTGCCCGAAACGATGACCTCGAAGCCGGCGTCGGCGAGCGCACCCTCGTCGAACAGCCGCTCGCCGTCGACCATGAGGCCGGCGTAGGCGTTGCGGGCGATGTCGGCGGGGCGCCAGTCGAAGCAGGTCCACGCCGGGGTCATGGCGTCCGTGTTGATGTCGTCGAGCAGGTCGTCGACGTGCAGGTTCTTCATCTGCAGGTCGAGCTCACCGGTCAGCTGCTTGCGGATCAGCTCCGGATTCTTCGTCATGAAGAGCACCCGCTTGCCGGGCGCGAGGGCGATTGTATCGGTGGGCTTCATGACGGCTCTCGCGGTATATATATCGACTGTGACGCGGCAAAGTCTAGTGATCGTGTTGGATTTTGACGGCACGGTGACGCAGAAGGACATCGGAGACGAGGTCTGCGACCGCTTCGCTCCTCCGGCCTGGCGAGACATCGATGCCGCATGGGTTCGAAGTGAGATCTCCCTGCCCGACGCGCAACGGCAGATGTGGGCCTTGGCGCGGGCGGAGCGCCCCGAAGCGCTCGACTACGCGCGTCAGATCGGCCATCTGCGACCCGGATTGGATGGGCTCATCGGCGCCGCCGCCGCTCGGGGAACCCCGATGTGGCTGGCGTCGGGCGGGTTCGACTTCTACATCGAGGCGCTGCTCGGCGACCGGCTGAGCGTCTTCGAGCGCGCCTACTTCAATCGCACGCGCTTCGTCGACGGCCGCATCGAGGTCGACTTTCCGCACGCCGAGCTCTCGTGCGGCAGCTGCGCCGTGTGTAAGGGCAAGGTCTGCGACGCCGCGCGTGAGGCTGGCGGCGAGGTCGTCTTCATCGGCGACGGCGCCAGCGACCGCTGCGCCATCGGGCGGGCCGACCGCATCTTCGCGGTGCGCGGCTCGCTCCTCGAGCGCGCCTGCGCGGAGCGTGGCCAGGCTTGCAAGAGCTTCGACAGCTTCGACGAGGTCACCGCCGCGCTCGCCTGACGCGGCCGCTCAGACCTCGGTGACTCAGAACTCGGGGCAGCTCGCGCCGGCGGCGGTCTTGCACAGCATCCGATTGCACTCGAGGCCATCGAGGCACTCGTGGGTCGCCGTGCAGGGCGCGTTGACCCCGCCGCGATAAAGGCAGTAGCCCATCGAGCACCACAGCCCGTCCGCGCAGTCGTCGTCGACGGAGCAGATCGAGATGGGGCCGGCCTTGACGTCGGCGGCCACGCAGCTTCCGGCCACGCACTTCTGCGACGACGGGCAGCCCGACGGCATCGTCGCGCTACAGCTGCCGCCGAGGTCGAGCCAGGTGGCGCACATGCCGGCCTCGCAGACCAGGCCGTCGTCGCAGGCGTTGGCGCGCACGCACGCCTCGCCGGTCGACTTGAGCGGCTGACACGAGCCGCTCTCGTCGCAATAGAGCCCGTCCTCGCAGGGCGGCGAGCGCGTGCCGCAGACGTCGTCGCGCCCGAGCCGCGGCGGCTGCTTGCACTTGCCGTCGGCGCACACGTTGTCGAAGGCGCACTCGCCGTCGCCGGCGCAGGCCTCGTCCGCCTGCTTCTTGCGCTTGCACGTGCCGTCGCAGTAGTGGACGGTCGGATCGCACGTCTCGGCGGGCTTGCCGCCGGTGGCGAGGCACGCGCTGCCCGGCGAGGCATAGGCCACGCACTTGCCGGCGCAGGGGTCGCCGACGCAGACGCCGCCGACGCACTCCTCGGAGCCGAAGCAGTCGCCGTCGACCTCGACCTTGGCGCCGACGACCCCGTGGCAGTGGCGCGAGAATTCGTCGGCCGCCTGCGACTGATCGCAGGGGGCGTTCGTGACCGCCTTCAGGCACTCCTCGGCGTTGTCGGGATGGAAGCGCATGCGGTTGGCGCCGATGGCCGCGACGACGTCGAGCGCGCCCGGGATCGTGAGCGCCAGCACCGCCGGAACGCCGCACTTTTGCGACTCGCCGCCGCCCACCTCGCCGCAGCGCACCTCGCGCTCGCACCAGCGATTGGCGAGCTGATCCCGGAAGTCGGAATAGCTCGATGGCCCGCAGCCCGTGAGGGCGAGGGCCAGTATGACGATGGCGCTACGCATCAGACCGCGATCGACAGGCCGAGCGCCTCGCGCGCTGCGAGGTATTCGTCGCTCAGAGCGAAGTCGATGAGGTCATTTTCTGCTCCTGGCGCCCCGGCTGCAATGACGATACGCACCGCCGCCGGAAGATCGTTGCACAAAAGGAGGCCCACGCGGTCGGCGGTGCGCGCCAGGGCGCGGCCGTAGCGGCCGAGGTTGAGGGTCGCCTGGGCGCCGGCGATGATGCGCTCGCACAAAGGTGCGATGTCGCGCCCCAGCGTCGGGGAGGCGGTGCCGAGGGCGGTGCGCATGGCGCGGATCTCGCCGTCGGGATCCTCGACCTTCATCGACGGGGCGGCCAGGGTCAGCGTCGCCAGGAGTGCCTGCTTGAGCTGGCGCGACGGCAGCGCTCCGGCGACGGCGCGACCGGGCGTGACGTAGGTGAGCGCGCGACCGAGGCGGAAGGCCAGCGCCGTCTTGTCGGACATCGAGAGCGCCTGCGGTCCGACGAGCAGGATGGGCGGGCGCGCGGCACCGACGTGGGCGTCGGCGACGAAATCGGCGCGTCGATAGACGGCGGGCGGCGGCACGCCGAGGCGCACGACGCAGTAGTCGAGGACGCGCGAGAACGTCGCCGGCAGCGCCGCCGACTCGATGCGATCGGTGGGCGTGACGCCGAGGAGCTCCCAGCCGAAGGGCGGCTGCCACGCCGCGAACACCCGCGCGAACAGCTCCGACAGATCCTTGTCGTCGTCGGGGTGGCGCACGCGTTCGACGAGCGCGGTGCCGCCGTCGAAGGGCGCCAGCGCGCGGGCCAGGAAGCGCGGCTTCCAGCGCTTGGCGTAGTCGCTGGACGCCTGATCGCCGGCGCCGCGCACCGCCAGCGCCGAGGCGACGACGTAGGCAGCGTCCCAGCGCTCGCCCTCGACGTGAAGCTTGAACAGCGCGCGCCCCGGATCCGGATCGTCGGGCTGCAGCCGCCACGAGTCGCGCAGCGCCTGCGCCGCCTGGCGCCAGGTGGTCGGATCTTCGGCGTAGAGCCGCGCCAGCGCCTCCTGCGGTCGCGGATCGTCGGGCGCCAGCTTGGCCGCGATCTCATAGGCGATCTTGGCGGACGCTTTGTCCTCGAGCCGCGTGCGATAGAGCTCGGCCAGCCGCCACCACAGGCGCAGCGCGCGCTCGGGATCGCGGGCGTCGCCGAGACGATGGATGAGCTTGCGATACTGCCGCTCGAGCCGGCGATGCTCGCCGCGCCGCGTGGCCGCCGCCTCGAGCGCGGTGAGCGCTTCGGCGCGCGCCGGATCGGCGTCGAGGACGCGGCTCAGGTGATCGAGCGCCTGCTCGTCGTCGCCGGCGGCGGCGGCGATGCGGCCGGCGAAGTCGTGCGCGTCGATGTGCTCGGCGTCGATCTCGAACGCCGCGTGCAGGTGCCGCCAGGCAGCGGCGCCGGCAGCGGGGGTGGCGCCTTCGGACTGGAACACCGACCAGCCGAGGAGCGCATGGTAGTCGGCCTGATCGGGCGCGGCGTCGACGGCCTGCTCGAGCAGCGCGCGCGCGCCGGCCGCGTCGCCCGCGGCGGTCAGCGCGATGGCGTTCTGCGCCAGGAGGTCGGCGTCGAGCGCCGACTTTCCCGGTCGCAGCGTGCGCTCGAGCTGCGCGTCGTAGGCGGCGCGCGCCTCTTTCGACGAGAGCGTCTCGAACGCCGTGCGCAACATGCCGTGGATCTCCTCGAGCCGCGAGTAGTCGGGCCCGAGGTCGGAATCGGCGAAGCGCTCCAGTCGGAACTGCTCGCCGAGCGCCGCGTAGGCGGCCGCGATCTGGCTGGCAGCGGCGTCACGCGGCACGCGCAGCACCTGGTAGTAGTCCTTGCCCTGCGCGCCGAGGTATTCGTGCAGCACTTCGGTGCGCAGCGCCTCGAGCGCCTCGTCGCTCACCGGCTTCGGCGCCGGCGCGGGCGCGGTCGCCGCCGGCACGTGCATGACGCCCGACTCTTCCTCCTCGTCGTCGTCCGCCACCGACGGCATCGAAGCGCGCTCGGGCGCCGTCTCCTCGCCGAACAATTGGTCGTAGAGGTTCTGCTCGACCATGGCGCCGCTGCTGGCCACTTCGCTCGACGTCGACACCGGCAGCCGCGCCAGCGCGATCGGATCGCTCTTCTCCGTCGACGGCTTCTGGTCGACGGCGCTCGATTCGATCTCGGCCATGCCGCAGGCGAGCAGGGCGTCGATCTGCACCAGCATCGGCGCCGGATCGGCGGAGACGAGCAGCTCCTCGAGCAGCGGCCGGCGCTGCAGCGCGACCAGCCCCTTGTCGCCGAAGACCCGCACGAACGGCTCGCGATGGCGCTCCGCCCGCAGGGTCAGCGCGATGCGCCCGCGCACGAGCGCCAGCTCTTGCGCGATCTCGTCGACATGCGCCGTCTTGGCCAACCCCGCGAACACCACGCGCGGCGCCTCTACCGGCGTCTGCAGCGGCGACGGCGGCGGCGGCCCCGGCGTCAGCATCCAGTCGCCGTCCTTCCAGCGCAGCACATTGGTCAGCTTGGCGCGCATCTGCGCCCCCAGCTGCTTCATGAGGTCCGCTTCGGTGAGCCAGCCCAGCTCCACCAGCGCCTGCCCGAGCCGCTCCTGCCTCTCCTGCGCGCGCTTCAGCGCCGCCTGATGTTGCGTCTCGTCGATGACGCCGCGCGCGACCAGGAAGTGGCCGAGCGTCTCGGTGCGCAGGTTCGAGCTGGCCGACACCGGCGTGCCGTGGAGCAGGGAGATCTCTTTTTTGATCTTGTTGCGCTGCAGCACCAGGACGCCGGTGACGCGCTTCTCCCACAGGTCGAGGAGGATGCGCGGCGGCAGGCGATCGTGGAGCGTGCCGACCGTCGGCTGCGCGCTGGTGACCTTGCGCGCCCCGGTCGGGGTGACGTCGGGCCGCGGCGCCTTCGACGACGCGATGTGCGGCCCGTCGCCGACGATGCGCTTGACGGCGTTGAGGATGTCTTTGATCTGGAACGGTTTGGAGAAGAACTGCGCGCCGGTCTCGGTGTGCAGGCGGTTGATCGTCGCCTGATCTTTGTAGATGGCGCTGGTGATGATGAGCGGGACGGTGGCGCCGTGGCGATGCTTGCGCAGCTCGCGCGTGAATCCGAAGCCGTCCATGCGCGGCATCAGGAGGTCGCTGATGATGAGGTCGTAGGGGCCCTTCTCGAGCGCCTCCAGGCCCTCGGCGCCGTCTTGCGCGAGCGTGACCTCGGGCGCACGGGCGGCCAATGACGGCTCGTGCGTCAGGAGCTGCTCGAGGATCTTGCGGATGTGCTTATCGTCCTCGACGATCAGGATGCGCAGGGCCACGGAGCCATCGATTTTATCACGACGGCGAGGCGAGCTCTCCGGCGAAGTGACAGGCGGCGCGGTGATTGGGCGCTTTGTCCTCGAGCGGCGGCAACGCGGTGCGGCACAGCTCGGGCCGCCCCTTTTGCGCGTAGAGCGGGCAGCGCGGATGAAACGGGCAGCCCGGCGGCGGCGCGGCCGGGGAGGGCACGTCACCCTCGAGGATGATGCGCGTGCGCTTCTTGGCCGGGTCGATCTCCGGTACCGCCGAGAGCAGCGCTACCGAGTAGGGATGTAGCGGTCGCGCGTACAGGGCCGCCGCCGGGGCCGACTCGACCACGCGCCCGAGATACATCACGGCCACCCGGTCGCACAGGTGCTCCACGATCTTGAGGTCGTGCGAGATGAACAGATACGTGAGGGCGTGCTCCTTCTGCAGGTCGACCAGCAGGTTGACGATCTGCGCCTGGATCGACACGTCGAGCGCGGAGAGCGGCTCGTCCGCGACGATGAAGCGCGGCTCGACGGCGAGCGCGCGCGCGATGCCGACACGCTGCCGCTGCCCACCCGAGAACTCGTGCGGATAGCGCGCCGCCACTTCGGGGCGCAGCCCGACGCGATCGAGCAGCTCGGCCACCCGCTTCCGACGCGCGCCGCGATCGTCGCCCAGGTGGTGGATGGTGAGCGGCTCCTCGAGGATCTGGCCCACGGTCATGCGCGGATTGAGCGAGGCGTAGGGATCCTGGAAGATGATCTGCGCGCGCTTGCGAAACGCGCGCAGCGGCCCGGAGCCGAGCGACGTCACGTCGGTGCCGTCGATGACGACGCGGCCCGAGGTCGGCTCGTGCAGCCGCAGGATGGCGCGGCCCAGCGTCGACTTGCCGCAGCCCGACTCACCGACGAGGCCGAGCGTCTCCCCCTCGGCGATCTCGAACGACACGCCGTCGACGGCGCGGATGACGCCCTTGCCGCCGCCGAAGAGCCCGGTGCGCGCGGCGAAGTGCTTGGTCAGGTTCTCGACGGCGACGAGCGCGCTCACGTCTCCACCGGGAAGAAGCAGCGCACCAGCCGGCCCGGCTCGATGGCGGCCAGCGGCGGCGCTTCGTCGCGACACCGCTGTTGCACGCGCGGGCAGCGATCAGCGAAGCGGCAGCCGGACGGCAGCTGATCGAGCCGCGGCACCAGGCCCGGGATCTCCTGCAGGTGCTTGCCCGCGCCCTTCGGCCGCCGCGAGGCGAGCAGCCCGGCGGTGTAGGGATGGCGCGGGCGTCGGAAGAGCTCGGCCGCCGGCGCCTGCTCGACGATGTGTCCGGCGTACATGACCACGACGTCATCGCAGGTCTCGGCGACGACACCGAGGTCGTGCGTGATGAGCAGGAGCGACATGTTGAGCTCGCGCCTGAGGCGCGCCAGGAGATCGAGGATCTGCGCCTGGATGGTCACGTCGAGCGCGGTGGTCGGCTCGTCGGCGATGACCAGCGCCGGCCGGCAGGCGAGCGCCATCGCGATCATCACGCGCTGCCGCATGCCGCCCGACATCTGGTGCGGATAGTCGTGGATGCGACGGTCGGGATCGGCGATGCCGACCAGCTTGAACAGCTTCTCCGCCTCGACCAGCGCCGCCTTCTTCGAGAGCCCGCGATGGAGCATGAGCGGCTCGGCGACCTGCATCCCCGTGGTCATGACCGGGTTGAGCGAGGTCATCGGCTCCTGGAAGATCATCGCGATCTCGGCGCCGCGCACCCGCTGCATCTCGCGCTCGGACACGCTCGCCAGGTCGCGCCCGCGGAAGAGCACCTGCCCGCCGACGACCCGGCCCGGCGCGCGCACCAGCCGCAAGATCGACAGCGCGGTGACCGACTTGCCGCTGCCCGACTCGCCGACGATGCCGACGGTGTGACCGGCCGGCACCGCGAAGCTGACGCCGTCGACGGCGCGTAGCTCACCGCCGTCGGTGGCGAAGCGCGTGACCAGATCGCGGATGTCGAGCAGCGGCGCGTCGGAGGTCGCCGCGGTCTCGGTCATCAGTACTCGTCGTCGCCGCAGCCGCCGCCGGGGCGGTTCGACCGCTTGCAGGGATCGATGACCGCCTCTTTGGCCTCGCGACCGTCGCCGCGAATCATGCCGGTCGACATCTGCCGCTCCACGCAGCCCTCGCCGCGCGCCGGCGTGCCCGCGCCGTTGGCGCACAGCTCGCCGCACTGCCGGCGCACCTCGCCGATCCGCTCCAGCGTCTCGAAGTGGGCGCCGCACTCGCAGGCGTATTCGTAGATCGGCATGCTTGAAAGTGTAGCCCCGCCGTCACAGCCGCGCCATCAGGTCGGTGGCGCGGGCGTCGTCGGGGCAGAGCGCCAGGTAGCGCGACAGGTGAAACCGTGCCGCCGCGGCGTCGCCGTCGCGCGCGCAGGCCAGCGCCAGGTTGTAGTGGGCGTCGGCGAACTCGGGGCAGGCGGTGACGACGCGGTACCACTCCATGCGCGCGCCGCCGCCGTCGCCGACGTCGTCGAGCAGGTTGGCCAGGTTGTAGCGCGCCTCGGGCTGCTCGGGGTCGAGCGCCAGCGCCTTGTCGTAGTGGCCGCGCGCTTCGCCGCGCTCGCCGCGACGGTAGAGGAGGTTGCCGACGTTGGTGTGCGCGGCGGCGAGGGCAGGGTCGCCTTCGAGCGCCTTTCCGTAGGCGATGAGCGCGCGATCGTCCTCGCCGCGCGCCTCGCAGTCGCCGCCCTCGACGAACCAGGCCCACGCGCTCTCGGCCCGGTTGTTGGCGGTCGGCGCCGGTGCCACCGGCGCCGAGAACGCGGCCAGCTGACCGCTCAGATCGTCGAGTGTGAAGTCGAGGACCAGCTGTCCGGTGGTCGGCTCGAACGTGGTCTCGCCGTCGGAGACGATGAGGCTCTCACCGTCGGAGCGCACGCGCAGCTTCGAGAGCGGGCGATCGACGCCGAGCTGCGCGCGCAGGGCGTCGAGGTTCTTGCGGGCGCGCTGCAGCGTGACGCCGCCGTCGAGCAGCTCCTTGGCGGCCCGCACGCCGACCAGATCTTGAAAGGTGTAGACGGCGCGACCGTTGGCGCGATCGGAGGGGCCGACGACGCCGGTCTGCGCCCAGTAGCGCACGCGCGATTCGGAGATGCCGACGATCTGGGCGACGTCGCGCGAGGTGTACGCCTGCTTCATGGCCGCTACTCCTCGACGTCGACGTCGAGGTAGATGAAGGTGCCTTGCGCGCGCACGCGCACTTCGCCGGGGCGCACGCGAACGGGGCCCTCGGCCAGTCGCTGCGCCTCGCGACGTGCGACCTCGTGCACCCGCTTGGTCACGCGGGCGTCGTCGCGAATGAGCTCGCAGACGCGCGCGGCGGCGCGGGCGTCGCACGGCTCGCGCACGACGTCGGCGAGCGTGGCCACGTCGACGGTGATCATGGTCGAGCCGAAGTAGGCGCGGGCCGCCGTCGGCGACGCCGAGCGCTTGCCCTCCGACAAGATGCGCGCGCGTTCGATCAGGATCTCGACGGCAGCGACGGAGAGCCGCTCCTTGACCTCGCGCTCGAACAGCGTGACGCGCGCGGCGCGCGCCATCGGTTTCTTTTCCAGGAGCGAATCGAGGGTCTCGAGCGGCTG
Source organism: Myxococcales bacterium (assembly GCA_028287105.1). Taxonomy (GTDB): domain Bacteria; phylum Myxococcota_A; class Polyangia; order Palsa-1104; family Palsa-1104; genus JAQBQH01. Next base: position 7,160 of record JAQBQH010000190.1, on the reverse strand, counting down.
CGGCTTCATGGAGGAGTGATCGTAACAAGATCGCGCAGTCGATCGCAATTTAGAGACGGTAGCTCGAGCAGTTGTCGCGCGCGCGCGAGCGCTCGATCGGTTCCTGCCGACGCCAGATGGCACGAGCGGTCGGCGCCGAGGAACGCCTGCCACGCGGCGTAGCGACGGGTCTGCGGCTCCCACGTCTCGGGCGCGCCGGGCAGCTCGACCGACACGTTCGTCGACGAGGCGACATAGCGCGGCGGCAGATCGAGGTCGTATTCGATCAGATCCGGCTCACGTGAGACGTCGCCGACCTTGCGCGCGATCTCTTCGCGATAGCCGGGATAGGGAAGAAAGTGGCGATGCACCAGCTCCGTGTCGGGGCGGCGCGCTTCGATGGCGTCGAGGTACCAGGCGACGAACACGGTCTGGAAGTCGCTCGTGAGGATGCGCGCACGCGGCGGCGCGCCGTCGACGAAGCGGCCGAGCGTGACGCCGGCGTCCCAGAAGCGCGCGCGCGAGAAGCGCGCTCGACCGGCGAGGCCACCGGCGGTGACTGCGACGACGAGCGCGGCGGCGATGGCGCGCATGAGTCGCGGACGCTGGACCGCAGCGGCGACGGCGGCGACGACGGCGCAGCCGAGCACCGCCAGGAGCGCCACCGCGGTCTCGAGATAGCCGTAGGCGTCGGGGTTGGCGGGATCGAAGCCGACCAGCGCCGGTGTCGCGGCGTCCAAGAGCGCAGCGCCGAGGAGGAGGAGCGCCAATCGCCATCGCCCCAGGCGCAAGAGCACGTAGGCGCCGCCGAGCGCCAAGAAAGTGCCGACGAGCCACAGCTCGGCCGCCAGCGCGCCCGCCACTCCGCCGACGTCGGCGATTTGACCGCGCGTGACCGCCTTCTGGAACGCGCGCGCGCTCAGGGTCCAGTACATGCGCGCCGCCGTCGTCGGTGCGCCCCAGTTGACGAGCGGATGGCGCGCCGCGCGCAGCGGCAGATAGGCCCACACCGCCGCCAGCGTCGCCGCCGCCACCGCCAGCGCGCGACCGGCGCTGCGCCAGCCGACGCGCGGCGCGAAGACCAGCGCCGCCGGCACGGCGAAGGTCAGCGCCAGGAGATGATGGTTCGACAGCGCCAGCCCGGCCGCCAGCGCCGCGGTCAGGAGGCGTCGGCGATCGCGGTCTTCATCGTAGCGCGCCAGCTCGTAGGCCGAGGTCAGCACGAGCAGCGCCGAGAGCGCGTAGACCTCGGGCCGCACCGCCTGAAACGCCGCCGCGTACGAGAGGCCGAAGGTGAGCCCCGCCGCCGCACCGAGCAGCTCGTCGATGCGCGCGTCCGACTGCGCGGGGAGCCGGCTCCGCCCTGCCACCAGCCGCCCCAGCCGCGCCGCCTGCGCCGCCGCCGCCGCGCCCGCCAGCGCCGACGCCAGCCCGACGCGAAAGGCGATGGTCCCGAGCGGCAGGAGCGCACACGCGCGCCCGATCAGCGACGGCAGCGGATGGCCCGGTGGATGCGCCACCCCGAGCGTCCAGGCCGCCGCCGCCAGCTCGCTCGAGTCGAGCCAGTACGCATCCGGTGCCAGCCCGGCGACGTAGACGGCGAAGGTGACCAGGAAGACGAGGGCGGGCGTCAGTCGACCTCGTGCACGCGCTACTCGATCTCGTTGAGCGAGTACATGGCGACGCCGCCCTGCACGCCCTCGAGCGTGCCGTAGCAGTCGCGCTCGAAGATCGAATAGACCTGGTTGGCGTTGAGGTCGCCGTTGGCGATCATGTCGGCCTTGGCGTTGATGCCGGTGCCGGTGCTCTCGTTGTTGAACGTGTAGGCGAAATATTGCGGATCGTTGACCGAGAAATCGAGCGACGCCCAGCCGCCAATTTTCCACTCGCTCGGCGAGCTCAGGTAGCGCAGGCCCTTGTTCATTTTATCGGTGAGCGTCGGCAGGCTCGGCGTGGTCGGCGCGCTCGTCGGAAACTGCCGGTTCTCGATGTGCCCCGAGGCGTCGGCGTGCTCGCCGACGTAGTAGGCGACCGCGCCGTCATACATCTTGCGCAGGTTCATCGTCGCCTCCGCCGTCTTCGAGCGCCGCACGTACTTCAAGAACGCCGGGATGGCGACCGCGGCCAGCACGCCGATGATGGCGACGACGATCATGAGCTCGATCAGCGTGAACCCGCGCAGCTTCCGCATGGTTTAATTGTAACCCTAATTACTGCGACCTCGCAAGCAATCAGGGGACCACGATGGTGCGGCCGTTCGGCGTTTCCGACACGATGGCCCGCGTCGCCCCGTTCGGGTCGACCAGCATGAGCGCGCGAATCCCCTTGCCGGCCTCGAGATCCATGAGCTGTGACGCGACTTTCTTGCGGTCAGCCACCGCCAGCGAATCCCAGCGCGGGTCGGTGATGGTGGCCGTGAGCGAGGGCCCGGCGGCGCGCCCGCTCGAGAGCTGCAGGATGGCGTGCGTATCCGCCAGATCGAACGCGTTCGACGTGTCGCGCAGCACCAGCCACCCCGAGACCCCGAGCGCCCCGAGCGCCAGAACGGTCAGCCCGACCGCCAGCCCCCGGCGTTCCCGCCGATCCCGTCTCACCGGCGCCGCGTCGTCGGCCGCGCTCCGCGTCGACGCCTCCTCCACGATCGCCGCCATCGTCTTGCCCTGCTGCTCGTCGCTCACGATCTGACCCATGGCCTCGATCGCTCGCGCGAAGTCCTGCCTCTGGATCCCGAGCGCATCGCGCAAGCGGATCTGCTCGCCGCGCGGAATCGCCGTCAGCGCCTGCGGCATGCGCACCTGCACGCCGAGCTCTCCTTCGTAGGCCTTGAAGACGAGCAGCGGAGGCGCCACCTCCTCGGCGCTCAGGCCCGGCTGCGCGATCAAGATCTTCCACACCGGATCGAGTCGGAACTCGCCCTCGCGCCACAGCTCGCCCGACGCCGAATTGATCACGCCGCGAACCGTCTTCGCGTCCACCACCTGCACCACGCGGCTCTTCTCCAGGCACATCATCAGCGCATCGATGAGCACCCGGCGCTTCGCCGCAACCGCCTCCACAGACTCCATCGCAACGTGATCTTCGGTCGCCCGATTTTGGTTGTCAATTATGGTAACGTGCCTGCCGTGCTACCGGCTGATCTGAGCGCGTTCCCGGTGCTGGTCGTCGACGACGAACCGGACAACCTGGACGCCTTTCGTTTCAACTTCAAGCGGGTCTTCACCATCCACAGCGCCGGCTCCGGCGATGAAGCGCTGGCGCTCCTCAAGCAGCACGAGATCGCCGTCATCGTCACCGATCAGCGCATGCCGAAGATGACCGGCCTCGAGTTCCTCAAGGCCGCGCGCAGCGTCCGTCCCGACGCGGTCGGCATCATCTTGACCGCCTTCACCGACGTCGACGTGCTCATCGAGTCGATCAACCTCGGCCACGTCTATCGCTACATCACCAAGCCGTGGGACGCCAAGGAGGTCAAGGGCGTGCTCACGCAGGCCATCGAGCGCTACCATCTGCGCCGCGAGAACGCGCGCCTGCAGTCGCAGCTCGAGCAGTACGCCGGCTACCTGTCGCAGGAGATGCACGGCGAATTCGACTTCGGGCAGATCATCGGCGACGCGCCGGCGCTGCGTGAGGTCTTGCAGAAGGTCGAGCAGGTGGCGCCCACGCACTCGACCGTGCTCCTACGCGGCGAGACCGGGACCGGCAAGGAGCTGGTCGCGCACGCCATCCACATCAACTCGCCGCGCGAGGGCAAGCCGTTCGTGCGGGTCAACTGCGCGGCGCTGGCGCCGGGCATCCTCGAGTCGGAGCTGTTCGGCCACGAGAAGGGCGCCTTCACCGGCGCGGTCGCGCGTCGCGCCGGCCGCTTCGAGCTGGCCGACGGCGGCACCCTGTTCCTCGACGAGTGCGGCGATCTGCCGCTCGACGTGCAGGTCAAGCTCCTGCGCGTGCTTCAGGAGCGCGAGTTCGAGCGCGTCGGCGGACAGGACACCATTCGCGTCGACGTGCGCGTGGTCTCGGCGACCCATCGCGACCTCGAGCGGCTGATCGCCGAGGGCAAGTTCCGCGAAGATCTCTATTACCGCCTCAACGTGTTTCCGGTGACGCTGCCGCCGCTCCGCGATCGCCTCGAAGATCTGCCGCGCCTCATCGAGCACTTCGTGGCCAAGTTCAATCGCGTCACCGGCAAGACCGTGCGCGGCTTCGATCCGTCGGCGCTCGCCGCCGTCGGCCAGTATTCCTGGCCCGGCAACGTGCGAGAGTTGGAGAACGTCGTCGAGCGGGCCATCATCGTCGCGCGGGGACCGGACGTCACCGCCAGCGATCTCGACTTCGGCCGACGCTCCGGGATCAATCTGCCGCTGCCGACCCCGGCCGCCGGCACGCACCTCTCGTCGCTGCAGCCGGGCGGCGCCGCCCAGCCGCTGCAGGCGCGCCTGCACGAGCAGGAGAAGAACGAGATCGTCGCCGCCATCGACCGCAACCAGGGCAACATCGCCGGCGCCGCGCGCGCGCTCGGGATCAACCGCTCGACGCTATATTACCGGCTGCGCAAACATGGCCTCGAGCACCTTTTGCCGACCAAGCCCGCGACGGATGGGGGAGTCTGATGCGCGTTCTTCTGGTGATGGATCCGATCGAGCGCATCAATCCCGAGGGCGACACCACGCTCGTCCTCGTCGAGGAGCTGTTTCGGCGCAAGCATGACGTCGAGATCTGCACCGCCGACGACCTGGAGCTGGAGCGGGGCGAGGCGGCCGCCGTGGTCTCGACGGTGGCGGGCGTCAATCGCGAGGAGTTCCCCTGCATCAAGCTCGAGGGCGGCATGTGGCGCCGCCTCGCCGATTACGACGCGCTCTTCATGCGCAAGGATCCGCCGTTCGATCAGGAGTTCTATTTCCACACGCTCATCCTCGAGCACGCTCGCGGCAAGACCCTCCTCGTCAACGATCCACGCGGCCTGCGCGAGGCCAACGAGAAGCTCTACATCTTCAACTTCCCGTCGCTGATTCCGCCGACCCGCGTGACCCGCTCCTTGGTGCGGCTGCGCGATTTCCTCGAGCAGCAGGGCGGGCAGATGATCGTCAAGCCGCTCGATCAATGTGGCGGCGGCGGCGTATTCCACATTCGCGCCGATGACCGCAACACCAACTCGATCCTCGAGACCATCAGCGCCAATCAGTCCAAGCTGGTGATGGCGCAGGCCTACGTCCCGGCCGTGCGCGAGGGCGACAAACGCATCCTCCTCCTCGACGGCGAGCCGATAGGCTGCGTCATGCGCGTGCCGCGCGAGGACGAGACCCGCTCCAACCTTCACGTCGGCGGCCGCGCCGAGAAGACGAAGCTCAGCGCGCGCGACCTCGAGATCTGCAAGACCCTGGCGCCGCGGCTGCGCGCCGACGGGCTCTACTTCGTCGGCATCGACGTCATCGGCGGGCTCTTGACCGAGGTCAACGTCACCTCACCGACGGGAATCCAGGAGATCGATCGCCTCGAAGGCGTGCGTCTGGAGGAGCGCGTCATCGACTGGCTGGAAAAACGGGTTGCGAGCTGAGCCCTCCGTCTCGCAACGCCGCTCCGCGCTGGCTACCGGTCGTGTGGCTGCTGCTCGCCTTCGCGGTGGTCGCGGCCACGTTCAAGAACCCTGAGCAGTTCGCCTGGTCCTACGACTGGAAGCTGTTCCAGACCTGGATGGAGGCGGGGCGGCGCTCGGTGGTCTGGTATCACCAGTTCCCGCTGTGGAATCCGTGGACCTGCGGCGGCCAGGTCTACCTGGCCAATCCGCAGTCGCTGGTGGTGACGCCGACCTTCCCGCTCGTACTCCTCTTCGGCACGGCGCTCGGCGCCAAGCTCACGCTCGTCGTCTACTTCTTCTGCGCCTTCGACGGCATGTTCCGCCTCGCGCGCAGCTTCGATCTCAGCTTGCCGTCGTCGATCCTGGCGGCGGTCCTGTTCGGCGCCGGCGGCTGGCTGGCGCTGCACTTCGCCGAGGGGCACTGCACCTTCTTCGGCGCCGCGCTCTTTCCCTACGCGATGTACTTCTACCGTCGCGCGCGCGGCGAGCCCGACGCTGCCGCGCCGCGGGCACCGGTCGCGATCCACTGGGAGTGGTGCATCCCGCTCGGCTTCATCGCCGCCTGGATCGTCGGCGACGGCGGCACCTCGACGCCGCCGATGTGCATGGTCATCCTGGCGACGCTGGCCGCCATCGACGCCGTGAAGCGCCGCTCGCTGCGCGTCTTTCTGCCGCTCCTCGCCGCCGCCGTCGTCGCGTTCCTCGTCGGTGCGGTGCGCGTCCTGCCGGCGCTCGAGTTCGCGCTCGACCACCCGCGCCACCTCTTCGAGACCGACTCCAACGCGCCGTGGAACATGATCCGCTACGCCTACTGGTGGAAGGGCATCGAGCCGGTCGGCGGGAAGCGCTACTGGTTTCACGAGTACGGCTGGCGTCTTCCGTATCTGACCATTCCGCTCTGGATCTGGGCGCTGCGCGTCGAGAAGGCGCGGCCCATCTGGATCTTCGTCCTCGTCGGTGCCGGCATCGTCGCCGGCAGCTTCTGGCCCTACGGGCCGTGGTGGCTCCTGCACCACCTGCCCATCTTCCGCGATCTGCGCGTCCCCTCGCGCTACCAGATCATGTTCGCCCTCGGCGTGCCGCTCCTGTGCGCGATGGCGCTCGACGACCTGCGCGAGCGCAAGCTCTGGAAGCCCGCCTTCACCGTCGCCGTCATCGCGCTCTGCACGCTCGACGGGCTCGCCTTCGATTGGGTGCGCTTCGACAAGACCTTCAACCTGAGCGTCCCCCTCGCCGCCGAGGACACGCCGTTCTATCAGATCGTCGGCAAATGGAACGTGATGATGCCGAACGTCTTCGACAACCACGGCGCCATCGGCTGCGACGAAGAGGCGCCGCTGCAGCGCGCGCTCCAACTCGACGAGGGTCCGGTCCGCAGGCGCGCGTCGAGCCGCCCGGAGAGGGGCGCTTGAGCGCGATCCGCTGGACGCCCAATCGCATCGAGGCCGACGTCGAGGTGCCGGCGCCGGCGGTGGTGAGCGTCAACGAGAACTGGAACGAGCACTGGCGCGCCCAGCTCGGCGACGGCAGCGCGGCCGAGGTCATCCGCGTCGGACCCAAGCTCGAGCGTGACCACGACGGCGGTCGACTCGGCGCCAAGGTGCCGGCC
>JAQBQH010000180.1 GCA_028287105.1 Myxococcales bacterium | reverse complement strand
GCCTTCGGCGCCGCACGGGGGGCCCTCGGCGTCGCGCTGGCATCGCGCCTTCGGCGCGAGCGCGCTCCGACGCCGCCGCCACGGTCCCTCGCAGCGCCTTCGCCTGAGTGCGGCGCTCGGTCACGTTGGCATTTCGCGGGTCGGCGGCAATGCGGGCAGGTTCCGTCGCCGCGCACGAACCGCTTGACCATAGCTGAACGTCAGTTCAGTATCAGCCAGTGCCGCCGAGATCGGCGGGCGGCGTGGTTTGCGGATTCGACGCCAGCTTGTCGAGGGCCGCCTGGTCGCCGTTGAAGTGGTCGAGGTCGACTGCGCCCGAGATTCCCGAGACCGTGCCGGAGTCGGAGTACTGCCACGTGGCGAACGTGCTCCAGCCGCCCGGGATGGTGGGGCACTGCGCCTGCCAATGCGCGACCCACAGGACATAGCCACCGAAGTTCGGGCTGCCGATGCTGCTCCAGAATCCGGGCGAGGTGTAGATCATCGGCGTGCGACCGCTCTTGGCCTTCACGTGCTCCAGCCACGCCTTCATGTTGGCGGCGATGGTCGCGTTCGACTGACCGTCCGTGACCTCGGCGTCGAGCGTCGGCGGCAGGTCGCCATCTTGCGGCGTGCCGATCTTGGCGAGCAGGATGTCGGCCTGCGCGATCGGATCCTTGCCGGGGCGGAAGAACTGGTAGGCGCCCCGCACCATGCCGGCCGCCTTGATGCCCTTCCAGTTGGTGTCGAAGGTGTTGTCGCCGCCGAGCCCGTCGCCGACGCGCGTGATGGCGAAGGCGCGGCCCGAGGCCTTCACCGCGGGCCAGTTGACGCTGCCCTGATAGGTCGAGACGTCGACGCCCTCGAGCGACGCTTTGCCGAGGCAGACCGACAGTCCCTCCTCCTGCTCCGCGATCTGCGGCGGCAGCGGCTGGCAGGCAACGACCGTCGAGGCGATGAGCACGAACGCAAGCGAGCGGATCATGCCGCCCGCGAATTGCAAACCGCGTGCGCGCGCTAGATGGCGAGAATCACGGCGACCACGCGTGCATCCTGCTCACGCGCGTGCGCAGTTTCGACGTCGGCCGTGCGCAGGAGACAATGTGGGATCTGTGCGCGAAGGTGCGAGAAGCGCGCTACTTCATCTTGCCGGCGAGCTTCTTTATTTCTGGCTTGGAGCAGACCTTCGTCGACGCGTTGACCGCGACGATGTAGCCCTTGCCGGGCAGCCACAGCCCCGTCGCGTTGGCCACCATCGGCGCCGACTTCGGCGACAGCGCCTTCTCGGTGTAGAAGACGTTGCCGATCTTGCCCCACTTGAAGAAGGGATCGTTCGGCGCCGCCGGCACCTCCTTCGTCGGCGGCACGTAGACCTGCACGAAGGTCTCGTCTTCCTTCTGGCCTTCGACCTTGAAGAAGTATTTGCAGGTGTCCTTGGAGCCCTGCTCGCCGAGGAAGGTCGCCTCGGTCTCGCCGCACGAGCTCATCACCGCCTGCTTCGGCAGGTGCGCGCTCACCGCCGGGTCGCAGCACTTCCCCGGTCCGTAGACTTTGCAGTTGGTGGGCACGACGGGCGCCGGCGGCTTGGCGGCACCGCCCGATGGCGACGGTGCCTGCGCGAGCGCACGACCGACCGTGATTCCGAGCCCGAGAACGAGTGCGAGGGAGAGTGCGTAGCGCGTGGTCATCCGCGCATCATAAACTACGTACCGGCCACCTGCACACCGTCGAACACCAGCGACGGCGTACGCATCGACGACGCCGTGAACGGGTCGTCGCCGACCGCCGCCAGGTCCTTCCACGGCCCGAGGTGGTTGTCAGGTTGTTCCGGTTTTTCTTCCGGCGACGACCGCGGAGATGCTCCACGTCACGAGCAGACCGCAGAGAAGGAGGCCCACGAAGTAGCCTTCGCTGAAGCCGCGGTTGAAGTGCTCGTAGAGGTAGAACCAGGCGAGGAGCACGTGCAGCCCGACCAGCGGCACGAGGCGGCCGCGACGGCCGTCGAATTCGCGCACCGCCCAGGCCAGCGCCGGCAGCGCCAACATGTTCCAGTAGTAGGCGTTGACCATGAGCCAGACGTAGACGAGGAACGGCCCGACGGCGAGCGCCTCCACCTCGTCGGAGAAGGCGAGCGCGGCGGCGACGAGCGCGGTGAGGAAGAGCTGCACCAGGAGGAACGGCACGCGCCGGTTGGCGATGTCGATGTCGGGGCGCGCCTGCTTGATCTCGCGCGGCTGCGCCCAGCCGTCGATCACCTGACGCGGGCTCGACTCGTAGAACTGTAGGAACACGGTGCGGAACGAATATTGGTTCGGGTAGTACTTCTCGACCTGCGCCACCTGGATGCGATCTTTGTAGCTCTTCCAGATGTGGAAGCCGCCGAACATCAGCGACGAGACCACGACCGCGACGGTCATGGCGGCGGCGCCACCGGCGGCGAAGCGCACGAGGCGGCGATCGAGCTGGCGCGTGCGGCGCATGGCCCACAGCCGCTCGAGGGCGAAGGCGACGCCGAACCAGAGCGGGAACAGCTTGGAGGCGACGGCGTAGCCGAGGAACGCGCCCGCGGTGAGCGGACGATTGCGCCGCCACATGACGAGACACATGCCGAGCGCGAAGAGCCAGTCCCAGCGCAGGAGCGAGCCGGCCAGGTAGTCGAAGCAGAACGGGATCATCGACCAGATGGTCAGCATCACGCAGGCGGGCCGTGTGCCGAAGGTGCGGAAGACGAAGCCGAAGAGGATGATCATCAACAGCGGATCGACCAGCCCCATGAGCTGCTGTCCGACGGGGCCCATGCCGCAGACGCGCGCGATGGGCGCGGCGATGACGGCCCACGCCGGCGAGCCGGAGTTGCCGTGATCGGCCATGATGTTGGTCCAGTCGGCGCCGCCGGCGGCGAGCTTGGACCAATCGGCGACGAAGTCGCGCCAGCGCGCGTCGGAGAAGGCGGCGCGCACCTCGGAGGCGTTGGCGAGCGCGGCCTCGACCGGCTGGAGCTCGAAGTTGGTCAGGTCACGCGTCTGCGTGACGCGGGTCAGGATGTGCGCCGACTCGCGATCGGCGAGGATGGTCGCCTTGTAGAGATTGAAATAGTTGATCTCGGGCAGGTACTTCGAGCCGAAGAAGAAGTGGTACTGCTCCCAGCGGTGCACGAGGCGATCGCCGCCGCGCAAGCTGCCGAAGTGGGTCCACGAGAAGAGCGCCAGGACGGCGACGGCGCGGAAGGCGAAGTCGAGGCGGCGCCCGAGACGCGCGTCGTCGCTGCGGGCGAGGCGCGCGCAGATGAGGAGCGCGACCGACGCCTCGAGGATGGTGATGCGGAGGATGCCCTCGACGTAATGGCCCACGTGGTGCGCATCGTACTCGATCGTCAGTCGCTGAGAAGGGCCTCGAGCGCGGCGGCGGCGGGATCGACCGGAGTCTTGAAGGCGGCCAGCCCCGGGTCGGCCAGGTCGATCCAGCTCTTGGCGTTCTTGCGCGCGGAGGTGATCGAATCGGCGTCGAACTCGTCGGCGGCGTCGTCGGGGTTGAGCGCGACGGTGAGCCCGAGCGGCAGGGTGGCGTCGAACGCGGGCGCGGGGGCGCTGGCGGCGATGCCGGTCGTCGTCGGCGCCGCGTCGGAGGCGCCCGGCGACAGCGACGGCACCGACTGCGACGAATGCGACGAGCGCGACGGCGCCGACGCGGGCGGGTCACCCGCGGGCGGCGCTGGCGGCGACGTCTCGTCGACCGGGGCCGATTCGATGATCAAAGCGTCCGGCGGCGGCGACTCGATCGTGGCCGCGTGCGCGGCGCTCGGACGCACACCGACGGGGGTGAAGCGCGCGGCGGCGTCGGCGAACTCGCGCGCCAGCTCGGCCATCTCGTCGGCGAGATCGGGCGACGTCGTCGACGCCGCGCCCGCCACCGGCGGCGGGGCCGGCGGCGGAATGCGCTGCAGCGTCGAGAGATCGAGCTTCGGCATCGGCGGCGACGGCGCGGCGATGCGCGAGCCCACGTCGAAGCTGTTGCCGCAGCGCCCGCAGGTCGCGCGCATCTTGAGCCGCTGCAGGCGCTCGGGATCGACCTTCATCGTGTACTGCCGGCGGCAGTGCGGGCAGCTGATGGTGACGTCGCTGGTCATGAGCGCACCCCCACGCCGAGACGTTTGCGCAGCTCGAGGTGGCCGCGCGAGACCACGAACGGGAGGACCGCGCGAAGATTCGGCGGCAGCGCTTCGAGCCCACCGCCGCCGGCCGGCCGCGCGCGCGCGATGCCGATGGCCGGGTCCTGCGCGCTGAACAGGGACGCGCGCAGCGCGATGCGCTCCATGGCCGCGAGGATGGTCGCGCCCGAGAAGCTGTCGTCGGCGAGCAGCCGCGCGGCCGCCATCGCCATCTCGGCTTTGGAGCGCGTGCCGATGGCGGCAGTGAGGCGGCGCTTGACGTCCTCGTAGACGGGCCGGCCGCGCTGCGGAGCGACCGCGTCGGGGAGCGCCACTTCGCACGCCGCCCACAAGAGGTGCTCGAGCAGCGTCGGCGAGATCGGCGAGAGCCGCCGCCCGTCGCCGATGACGCCGTCGAAGGCGACGCGCGCCATCAGCTCGCCGAACACGCAGGCCTGCTCGCGCGGCGGCGCGTCGTCGAGGTTGCCCGGCACGAACAGCACCGGCGGGGTCCCCGGCTCGACGCAGGGGCCGATGCGATTGGGCACCGCCATGAGCCGGAACGAATCGACGCCGTAGAGGCGCGCCGCGCGGTTGGCCGCGGCCATCGACGGGCCCGAGTGCGCCGGCCGATCCTCGTCGGTGCCATAGCCGACGAAGTCGACGGGAAAGACCGAGTCGAGCAGCGGCGTCAGCACCTGCAGGAGCGCGAACGGCGCCGTCGCCGCCTCGGGCGACAGGAGCCCCTTCTCCTCGTCGCTGAGGACGCCCTCGACGTGGCCGAACAGCCGCGCCCGTCGCTGGCGATAGAAATAGGCCTCTTCCTCGTCGGCGACGCCGAGGCTCTCCAGGATCGCTTCGGTGACGAAGGCGCCGTCGTCCTCACCGAGCTGCGCGAAGAGCGTGCGCAGCGCGCGGTACGAGCCGAGCCGCGTCGGATCGCTCGACAAGAGCGCGCGGTGGTAGTCGATCGCCTTCTCCGGCGAGGTCTTGGTGGCCAGCTCGGCCAGCCGCTCGAGCGCCGGCACGTGGCCGCGATCGATGGCGACGATGCGCTCGTACTGGCGAATCGCCGAGTCCGGTCGCGCCAGCGGCCCCTCGAGGAGATTGGCCAGGCGGCTGCGGATCGCCAGCTCCCAGCCGGCGTCCATGTCGCCGCCGCGATCGAGCGTCGCCTCGAGCGCCGACGCCGCCAGGTCCCAGCGATTGGTGCGCCCGCCGAGATCGAGCAGACGATCGACGGCGTCGCGACGGCGGGAGCCGAGCTTGATCTCGCCGAGCGTCTGGATGGCGGCGGCCACGTCGTCGAGCTGCACCTCTTGCAGCGACGCGAGCTGCAGCTGCAGCGCCGCCTGACGCTCCTCGTCGAGCCGCGGCGACGCCACCAGCCGGCGCAACAGCTCCGCGGCGTGCGCGTGATCCTCGGCGCGCGCGGCCACCTGCAGGCGCACCAGCATCGACTCGACGTCGTCGGGCGCGAGCGTCCCGAGGCGATCGGCGCTCACGCGCGCGGACGCCAGGTCCTTTAGCCGCACCAGCTGAACCTCGGTCATGCGGCGCAGCGCCTCGGTCTGCCGCTCCGGCGGTGCCTCGGGATGATCGGCGACGGCGGCGAGCGCTTCGACCACCTGCGGCCACGCCTCGGCGCGGCTCTCGATCTCGGCGCGCAACACCAGCGCATGGAGGTGCGCCGGCTCGTCGGCCAGGATGCGCTCCAGCGTCTCGCGCGCGGGCGCGAGCCGATCGGCGCGGAGGAGCCGCGCCGCCAGCGCCAGCCCCACCGAGAGCCGCTGCGGCCCGGCCGCCTCGGCGGCGAACGCGCGCAAGAGCGGATCGATCAGCCGCTCCGGCTGCGCCGCTCCGACGAGCGCGTCGAGCGCGCGCAGCGATTCGTAGTCGAGCGGATGGGCCTGCAACGCCGCCTCCAGCGTCGTCGCCGCCGCCGCCGAATCGCCGCGCTTGTGCTGATGATGCGCCGCCAGCCGCCGGAGCGCCGCCGCGCGCACCGGCCCCGCCGGCACCGCGTCGGCCAGGCCGCGCAGCGCTTCG
>JAQBQH010000156.1 GCA_028287105.1 Myxococcales bacterium | reverse complement strand
ACCGAGCCAGCGACGGTGATCTGCCCCTTGAGCAGCCCATTCTCGATCGACTGCTTGGCGAACTTGAGCGCCTGCAGCGCGTCGGAGATGAACTTCAGATCCGGGATGTCGACGTTGAGCTTGCCGTTCTTGTAGGTGACCTTCGCCGTGCCCTTGAGCCCGGGGATGCTCACCGCGAGCGCCGCGGTCGCCGCGATGTCGACGGTCTTGCCGTCGTACTTGATGGTCGCTTCGATCTCGGAGCCGAGACCGGGGACACTGAACTTCGCCGTCACGGTCGCGTCGATCGCGCCCGGTGCGATGTTGGCCGTCATCGCGCCCTGGCCCGACGCGAACCCCGCGTCGAGCGCCACCGTCGAGCTACCGACCATCGACACGTCGAGACCGGCCGTGCCGTTGGAGATGCTGACCGCCATGTCGCCGGCCGCCTTGATCGGCAGCTCCTTGCCGACGAAGTCCGACGCGCCGATGTTCGCCTTTGCCGTGAGCCCGTCGTTCGAGACGGTGACCTGGATGTCCTTCTTGAACCCGGGCACGTTCAGCCCGACGTTGAGCGCGCCCGACACATGGCCCTGGCTGTCGATCTGCAGCGTCGCCGCGGTGCCCTTGAACTTGCCGTCGTCGAGATGCGCCTTGAGCGTGCCGCGCGCGACCTTGTCGCCGTCGACCTGGACCTTGAGCTCTTCGATCGAGACCGGACCGAACTTCGTCTGCGGCAGCGTCAGCTTCTTCATGCCGTCGCCGGTATCGACGCCGGTGCCGGTGTCGAGGTCCATGTTGTACGTGTACAGATGAACGCCGAACTTCTTGCCGGCGCCGGCGCTGTCGTCCTTGCGCGAGATCGTTCCCGTCGGTGCGCGCTCGGAGATCGTCAGCGATTCGGTGCCGGGGCGCACATCGGCCGCGAACGCATCGGCGACGCGATCGGCCTCGCGCTCGACGGCGCTGCCCGGCGCCGATACCGTCGGTGCCGCGGTCGCAGGCGCGCCCTCCTGCTGCGCGACGTGGGTGACCTCGTGCGCGAGGAGCCGCTTGCCCTCGACGCTGGCGGGATCGAATTTGCCGTCGCCGAAGAAGACGTCGCGCCCCTGCGTGAACGCCAGCGCACCGAGCCGGCGCGCTTCGGTCGCCGCCGCTTCGTCGTCGTGAACGCGGACGTCGCCGAGTGACACGCCGAGCTTGGACTCGAGGTCGCTCTTGACGCCGCCCGGCAGCGGCTTGCCCGCGCGCTCTCCCGTCAGCGGATCGACGTGGCCGAGCCTCTGCACCAGCGACGCGCGCGCATCCTTGCCGTCGGCGGTGCGCTTGCCGGCCAGCTCGTGCATCGCGGTGCGACGAATGCGCTCGGCGAACGAATCGGCCGCGACGCCGAGCACCTCCTGCAGCTGCGCCTTGCCGGCGTTGCCGTCGAGGAGCTTGATGAGCGCCTCGACCAGCTTCTTCGCTTCGCCCTGCACGGCGTCGACGATTCCGTGCGTCGCTTCGTAGGCGGCGAGCTGCGCCGGCCGCTGCGTGACACGCGGCGCGCGTCCCAGCGCCGCGCGTACCGCGGTCGCCGTGCGCGCCCGATCGCGTGCGAAACGATCTCCCGTCGTGAGCGGCCCGATGCGCCGCAGCACGCGGTGCACGTCATGCTCCGCGGCGTCGCTGCCGGCGCCGGTGCGCCCGCTCGCGCCGCGCTGCTGCCCGGCGTGGATCGCCTCGTGCACCAGCACCGAGGCGTCGTCGCCGCCGCGCCCCACGAACACTTCGTTGCCGACGGTGACGGCTGGCGTCCCCAGCTTCGCCGTCAGCGCCTCGACGGCCGGCCCCGACACCACCGAGACGCCGCCGAGCGACTCACCCATCGCCGCCTCGGCGATGTCGCGCGCCTCCGACGGCAGCGCCGCGCGCTTGAGCCCGCGCTGCACGAACGCTTCGGTCCACACCCGCGCCGCGAGCACCGAACCGAGATCCCGGACCAGCTCGTAATACGCGCGCCGTCGCTCGGCGGGCGGCACTCCGTCACGCAGCAGATCCGCCAGCGCCAGCGGGTCGGCCCCGCGATCGAGCAGCAGCGACCAGATCGCCTGCGGTGCCCCCGATCCCAGCTCCTGCAGCTCGTCCCGATCACGTCGCTTCGCCGCGGCGTCGGCCTTCGGCCGCGCAGGCGTAGCCACATCGTGATCGAACAGACGCTGCAAAATGGGTCTCCCCCCGAGTCCCCATAGTTATCGGCCGTGCCCCAGAAAAGTTGCGCAGCCTACAAACCGACCTCCATTCCTCGCACCTTCCGCGCACTTATTCAATGACCGCCGTCACCTTCGCGACGGCAATTCGCGACGCCCAATTGCAACCAGACGCTGCGTCTCCGGGTACTCGAATCACCGTCTATAGCGGCGTCCAGCTGTCATTGCTGTTTTCGACGTAGCGCTCCACCGTCCAGCGCAGCTCGTAATCGGGCGGAACGGTCAACGTGGCGCGAAGCCAACGCGGCCGAGTTGGCCCGGCTCCCCGCGGCCCCGGCGGGGGCATCGGTGCGCCCGGCGTCCGCGTCGATGACGCAGCGGCCTCGTCGCGATAGATGACCAGGCGCCCAGCGCCGTCGAGATACTCGAGTGCTGGGCCCGTGACGGGGCCACGGAACAGACTCGCGCTTGAATACTCGAATCCGCTCGGCAGCTCTCCGTGCGCCGCCACCAGCGCCAGGAGCTCGTCGAATTTCATCTGCTTCTTGTCGAGAAACCCGATCGCCTGGAGATATCTTCCGACGGCTGGTAAGCCCTTCGGGGCAACCTTGCCGTCGACGACGAGCACCTCCCGCGCGCGTCCATCGACCTCGAACTGGTACAGGTACGGTCCGCCGCGCAGCCGCTTCACCTTCTTGCCGGCGGCACCGACTGCAGCCGCGAGCTCCTCGTCCGACGGTCGCATCTCCATGGAACGTCTCCGCGTAGTCGAATCACTCCAACAAGCTGAGCTGCTCGATAGCAGCAACAGCACGATCAGCGCCCTCACGCTCGGCTCGGTTGCCAGATACGACGCTCGACGCTAGCACGCGGCGATCCGCGGTCGGGCACAGCTCCCCGCGGAAGGTATCGCAGCACGTTCACGTAAGGTCCCGCGAACATCTCCGCGTGCGCGTCCGCGAGCGCCGGCAGCGCGGCCAAGACCGCGTCGTACACGTCTCGGGGCACGAGGAACGCGACGGGAGGAGCAGCGATCGACGCGTCAGGGAATGGTCGCGACACGAAGGCGATCGCACCGTCCTCCGCGATCACACCGTCGACGCGAAGCGCCACGACGCCACGCTCGACCAGCTCAGGACGATCGGCGAGCAAGTCGAGCTTCAGGATCTCGATGGCCCGGTCGTCCAGCTCGTTGTGCAAGCAGATGAGCTTCTCGCGAAGCTCGGGAACGCCGAAGACGACGCGCACCGTAAATCGCGGCGCCCACGTTGCGACGAACGCGGGCGCCTTCTCGACGAGCGCTTCGTGAAATGTGGAGGTCACCAGCTCGCCGCATTCCTGGAAGCGCGGCTCGTCCTCGGGCGGAAACACGCCGATCCAGTGACCACGCGCGAAGTCAGTAAACAGGATCTCCTTCTCGACCTGCACCGCTCGATGGCAGCGCGTGCAAGAGAAGCGGTGGAACGTGCCCGCCAGCACCGCGTCGAGCAGGTGTGGTGCTCGATTGGCGCCGACGCTGTCCGCGATCGGCGCGACGAAGACGTTCTCGCATGCCGGACAGGTGATCGGAGTGTTGAGGATGGTCGACATGAATCAGGTCCAGGGCCGCAGCCAGCGCTTCAGTTGGTCCCTGATCCCGACCTTGTTCGCCGTCGGCTGCGGCGCCGGCGCAGCGCTGAGATCAGCGTCCGTCGCCTGCTCCAGATCGGTGAAGAAGCTCGACGGATCGATCCCGCGGTTTGCTCCCGGCAGCGCGCCGCGTTGCGCAAAATGGCGCGTGTACATCTCCGCGAACATCTCTTTGTATGCCGATAACGCGTACCAGCTCATGTTCTGCTTATTGTCGAACACGAACTTGTCGTACGACGAGAAGCTGCCTTGCCCGTTCATGAGGTAGACGTTGCTGCCGGGCTGCACGTTGGGGAACGTGTACTTGTTACCGGCGGTCAGCGTGTCCTCGACATACTTGAACAGCCGCTGCTGGCCGTGCTGAATCCGCAGCTCGGCGAGGAATGCGGGCTCGTTCGGGAACGCCGATGGCACTGCGCCAGCGTTGCCACGCAGCCGGGCCATCAGATACTTCTTCGCATCCGATGCGCTGATGCGCGACTGGCCTGCCGTCGCGGCCGCGGACTGCGAGCTCGTCCACATCGCGCCGAGGAACTCTGACTCGCTGCGGCCGTCTTGCCAGTTGCTCCACGTCAGAGCCATCTGGTCGCCACTGAGCGGCGGCCTGTTCGGCGCGTTCAGGGTGCGCGCACCGACGGCGTGGCCGGCTTCGTGCGTCGCATTGTTCTGGAAGTAGGTCAGAGCGACCGGGTTGGCGACCGTCGGCGAGGCGCCCGCGATGCGTGGCGTCTGCTGGCCCGACGCACTGGCCACCATGTCGCCCGGGGCATTCGACGTGCCAACGCCCGCCGCGTCGACGCGCAGCACCACGACGTTCGTGCCGGAGTCGAAGAATGCGGAGCCGAGGTTCTCCTGGCCGCCGAGCTGCTCGACGCCGGCCGGCAGCGGATTGATCTTTTTGTAGAACCAGTCGTACGATCCATCGCCGAAGACGACGACCCGTTGCGTGTTGACGTGGGAGCGCGGGAGCTGCGCGAACTGGGCCAGCATCGTTTTGTACGTGTCGACGGTCGGGGCGATCGCCTTGTACTGATACCTGATCTCGAATTCGTCGCCGTTCTGCGTCGAGTTCGGTGCGCGGTAGCTCGGGTTGCCGCCCGCCGATTGGACGTCGATCGTATAGAGCTTGCGGGTGACCAGCTGCAGGTCCGCCAACGTCGCCGCGTTGTTCGTGAGCGCCTTGGTGCCGCGCACCTCGTCCTCGGTGATGGCACCGGCCTGCGGCGGCGCCGTCATGAGGTCGGTGAACTTCTGCCCGGTGACGGCAGCGACCCACGGCGCGGCATTCGCCGCGGTGGACAGCAGAATGAAGGAGTGCTGCACGCGCGCGATCAGCGGCGCAATCCAATCCGCCAGGTTCGGCGTCGGCACTTTGATGGCGGTCTCGAGCTTCGCCTTATTCGGCCCCGCCGACATCCAGTCGAAGATCGGCTGAACGTCCTTGTAAAGCAGCGGCAGCTCGGCGCTACCGACGATCAGCTTCTGCAGAACATCGCTGATGAACTCGCCCTGGAAATGCTGCGTGAGGATGGCCTGGAAATCCGCATCGCGGCACGCCGCCGCCTGCGCGGCAGCGTCAAAGGTGGCGTCGTTGATGAACGTCTTGATGGCGGCGGCGGAGACATCCTTCAGCGCCTTGGCGCCTTCGATGATGGTGCAAGCCAGGTTCTTGAGGAAGACGCTGGCGTCGGCGTCTCCCAATACGACCAGCACATCCTTCAGCAGCGCAGCGTCCGCCTTCAGCGCAGCGTGGTCCCCCGGGCACGCCGTGGAGAACTCGATCAAGATCGGCTTCCAGCCGGCGCCGACCATGAGCCGTCGCAGCACATCCTGCTTCGCCATGAGCGCGCCGACCCACTCGGCCTTGTTGGTCGTCGCGGCGATGCACGCATTGAGCTTGGCGTCGTCGCTCGCCAGCCACGTCGCGAGCTCGGCGTCAGCCTTGAACGGTGCCACCCACGACTTGACCTTGGCGAACACCTCGGTCGGATACTCGGTCGCGAAATAGGTCGTGCGCAGCCAATTCCGCAGGACGGCGTCCTGGGCCGCCGCCAGCTGACCCGCCTCGTCGAGCTTGGCGATCACCTCGACGACGAAGGACTTGTCGATCCCGGCGACGTTCTTGGCGGCGGCGAGCGTCGCCGCCGGAGTCTGCGCGTTGGCGGTCATCCACTCGAGCAGCGGGTCCTTCATCGCCGCGCCGGGGAACGCCTTCAGGATCGGATCGAAGCCCGAATCGAAGTCGAAGGCGAAGGGTGCTTTGAGCTTGGCAACACCCGCGCCCGCGAGCTTCTGCAGCATCTGCTGCATGACGGCCGGCTCCGTCTTGCCCTTGGGATGGTCGGCGGCGGTCAGGGCCGTGAGCGCTTGCTGGACGGCGGCCGCGTCGCCGGACGCACATGCCGTCTTGAACGCTTCCCACGGCGGTGGCGGAGGCGGCGCTGCGGGTGGCTGCTGTGACGGCGGCACGGCGCCTTGGGTCGCGCCGGGCGCCGGCAGGGCTGTCGGGCCAGCCACGGGCGGAGCTGCGCCAGTTGGCTGCGGGCCGGGGGCGGTGCTCGACGACGATGACGTCGGTGCCGTCGGTGCCGTCGGTGAGGATCCTGCCGGAGCAGGTGTAGCTGCCGGCGCCGGGGCACCTGCTGCCGCTGGTGTAGCTGCCGCCGCCGTACCTGGCGGCGAGGCCGCGGGTGCGGGCGCCGGCGGTGCTGCCGCTGGAGGTGCCGCGGGCGTCGATGCCGG
>JAQBQH010000127.1 GCA_028287105.1 Myxococcales bacterium | reverse complement strand
TGGAGCAGGTACAAGGAGCCGTCGGCGACGACGATCGGGGTGGCGCCCACCGCGTCGGCGACGAGCTCCGGTCCCGGCGTGAAGTGAACGTGGTCCCACAGCTCGGTGGTGCGCGTCGGCTGCGCGTCGATCACGCGCGGCTCTTCGAGCGCATGCGCCGACCAGGCGTAGAGCGCGAACAGCGCCGGGCCGAGGATGGCGCCGGCGACGATCCAGGCGAGGTTCTTCACGCGCGCGGCGGCGCTAACCGCGCTCGAGTCGCCACCCGTCTCCGTCGCTGACGCGGACCCAGGGCGACCTCGGGTCATTGACGAGGCAGCCGCCGACGTAGAGCGGCGGCGCGTCGGCGACGCTGTCGAGGCCGTCGTCGACGAGCTGGCGTCCGGCGGGCTCGATGCGGTACGCGATCGACTCGAACGGCGTCGACCCGGGGCGCGGCTCGCTGCGCGCCATGCCACGTTCGGCCCATTCGCGCAGCCGGCGCAGGAAGAAGCGGTCGCCGAAGGGCATGAACAGTCGCTCGCTGATTTCGCTGCCGCCGTCGGCGGTGAGCAGCTCGGCAGGCGTTCGCCACTCCTCGGCCAGCGTCGACAGCACCAGGGCGTCGAGCTCCGCCAGCCGCAGCCGCCCGTCGACGCGGCGCGGAAACCAGTCGCCGTGAACCTCGGCGCTCGTCGGCAGCTCGGGATAGTTGACCGACCCCGCCCGCCGCGCCTCGTCGAACCCGAGCGGTGAAGAGGCCGCGTACTTCAGCCACAGCGCCGCGCCCTCGCAAAGCTGCGCGTCGGTGACCGGCGCTGCGCAATCGAACGCCGCCGCCGCCGCTTTGACCGAGACGCCGCCGACGCTCGCCAGCGGATGCTCCAGCGAGCGCGGCTCGGCCAGCCACAAGCGACCGGCATCGACCCCCGCTCGCCCCAGCGCATCGAGCGTCCACCATAACCAGAGCTGATCCGACCAGGCCGGCGTGGCCCACAGCGCCACCGGCGCCGTCGACGCCGCCGCCACGCCGCTCGGATGATCGAGCGCCGCGGCCGGCTCGCGCGCCATTTCCCAGTAGGCCGCCCGCAGCGCGCGGTGCCGCGCGGGGTCGTCGTCACTCGGACCCACCGTCAGCAGATCCTTGCG
The DNA here is from genome assembly GCA_028287105.1 of Myxococcales bacterium. Taxonomy (GTDB): domain Bacteria; phylum Myxococcota_A; class Polyangia; order Palsa-1104; family Palsa-1104; genus JAQBQH01. The sequence goes on along the minus strand of JAQBQH010000127.1, from coordinate 14,044 downwards.
AACGTGGACCGCCGCGGGAGGCGCGCCCGCGCGACGCACGGTGTCGGCGGCTCCATCGCCATGCACGAAATGCAGGGCGCTCGTCAGTTCCGGTCGCATCCGCGAACCTTAGCACCTGCCGCGCGTGCGTTGCGTTATGCGTTGAGCTCGGCCATCAGGCGCACGGCCTCGAGCTGCTGCGTGCCGATGATCAGGGTCCCGACCTTCGACCGCTTCCAGCGCTGGAAGTTCTCCTTGATGCGCGCCGGCGGGCCGACCAGGTGCATGGCGTCGACGAGGGCGTCGGGCACCGCGGCGATCGCCTCCGCCTTTCGGCCCGTCAGGAAGAGGTCCTGGATCTTCTTCGCCTCCGCCTCGTAGCCGATGCGGCAGATGTACTCGTTGTAGAAGTTCTTCTCGCGCGCGCCCATACCGCCGATGTAGAGCGCCAGGCTCTGCTTGAGCGGCGCGCGACACGCTTCGACGTCGTCTCCGACGATGACGGCGATGGTCGGCGCCACGTCGAAGTTGTCGAACGAGCGGCCGCTCTTGGCGAACCCCTCCTGCAGCCGCGGCTCGATGACATCGAAGCGCTCGGGGTGCATGCAGGTGAGCAGGAGCCCGTCGGCCATCTCGGCAGATTGCGTCTGCGACTTGGGCGCCATCGCGCCGCAGTAGATGGGGATCTCCTTGCGGCCATGCAGGATGCTCTTGAGCGGCTTACCGAGCCCCAGCGCGCCCGGCCCGCGGTACGGAATCTGATAGCGCTCCCCCGAGAACTCGAGCGGCTTTTCGCGCAGAAAGATGTCGCGCACGATGGTGACGTACTCGCGCATCCAGGTGAGCGGCTTGTCGAACGGCACGCCGTGCCAGCCCTCCACCACCTGCGGACCGGACGTGCCGAGCCCGAGGATGAAGCGCCCGCCCGAGAGGGCGTCGAGCGTCATGGCGGTCATCGCCGTGTTCGCCGGCGAGCGCCCGGGGAGCTGCATGATCGCCGTGCCGAGCTTGATCTTCGTCGTCTGCGCCGCGATCCAGGCCAGCGGTGAGACCGCGTCCGAGCCCCAGGCTTCGGCGGTCCAGACCGAGTGGAAGCCGAGCCGCTCGGCCTCGTGAATCATGTTCATGTCGATGGCGACCTGCGCGCCGGAGTAGCCGACCATGAGCCCGAGCCGCATGCGAACCTCGCGCTGGAACGTGTTTCACCACCTAAGCACGCCGTCGCTGCGGCAACAAGTGAATTATAGAACGTGTTCTACTTTTTGCTTGATGTGCTCATCGGGCCATGGTGCAGTGGGCCCGTGGAGCTGCGCTTTTCGGCGGAGGAGGAGGCATTCCGCGAGGAGGTGCGCCAGTGGCTCGCCGAGCACCTCTGTGGCGACTTCGCGCCGTTGCGCGGCCGTGGTGGACCCGGCGATGAAGAGGCGCTCTTTCCGCTGCGGCGCGCCTGGGAGCGCGAGCTGGCCGCCGGCGGCTGGACCTGCCTCGGCTGGCCCGCGGAGCACGGCGGCCGCGGCGCGACGCTCACCGAGCAGGTGATCTTCAACGAGGAGTACGCGCGCGCCCGCGGCCCCGGCCGCATGGGGCACATCGGCGAGGAGCTCCTCGGGCCGACGCTGATCGCCTTCGGCTCCGACGAGCAGCAGCGCCGCTTTTTGCCGGCGATCCGCCGCACCGACGAGCGCTGGTGCCAGGGCTACTCCGAGCCCAACGCCGGCAGCGATCTGGCCAACGTGCAGACCCGCGCCGAGCGGAAGGGCGGCGAGTGGATCGTGAGCGGCCAGAAGATCTGGACCTCGCACGCGCACACCGCCGACTGGTGCTTCGTCCTGTGCCGCACCAACGTCGAGGCGCCGCGCCACCGCGGGCTCTCCTACCTGCTGGTGCCGATGCGGCAGCCGGGCATCACCGTGAGGCCCATCCGCCAGCTCACCGGCACCTGCGAGTTCAACGAGGTCTTCTTCGACGGCGCCCGCACCCAGGCCGACAACGTCGTCGGCGACATCGACGGCGGCTGGCGCGTCGCCATGGGCACGCTCGCCTACGAGCGCGGTGTCTCGACCTTGTCGCAGCAGCTGAGCTTCGCCAACGAGTGGCAGCAGATCGTGGAGGTCGCGCGCGGCAACGGCGCCCTCGACGATCCGCACATCCGCGACCGCATCGTGCAGGCGTGGATCGGCCTGCGCATCATGCGGCTCAACGCGCTGCGCGTGCTGGCGGGACAGCGTCAGGGAGAGCTCGATCGCGCCGCCATGATCTCGAAGCTCCACTGGTCGACGTGGCACCGCGATCTGGGCGAGCTGGCGATGGACGTCCTCGGCGCGCGCGGGCTCTACGCCTCCGAGGAGCCGGACACGCTGGGACGGCTCGAGCGGCTCTTCCTGTTCAGCCGCGCCGACACGATCTACGCCGGGTCGAGCGAGATCCAGCGCAACCTCATCGGCGAGCGCGCCCTCGGGCTGCCGCCGGAGCCGCGAAAGCCATGAGCGCCGCCCCGCCCTACCCCGCCGGCCACAAGCTGCTCGACGGCAAGATCGTCGTCGTCACCGCCGCCGCCGGCACCGGCATCGGCTTCGCGACCGCGAAGCGCGCCGCCGAGGAGGGCGCGGTCGTCGTCGTCAGCGACGTGCACGAGCGGCGGCTGCACGAAGCGGCGGAGAAGCTGGAGGGCGTATGCGGTAATCGGCCGCTGGCACTCGTGTGCGACGTCACCGTCGAGAGCGACGTGCAGCGGCTCTTCGACGGCGCGGCCGCCGCGCACGGGCGCATCGACGTCCTGGTCAACAACGCCGGCCTCGGCGGAACGGCGCCGCTGGTCGAGATGACCGACGAGGCGTGGCACAAGGTGCTCGACGTCAGCTTGACCGGCACCTTCCGCTGCACGCGCGCCGCGCTTCGTCGCATGGTGCCCGCGCGCGCCGGCGCCATCGTCAACAATGCGTCGGTGCTGGGGTGGCGCGCGCAGGCGGGACAGGCGCACTACGCGGCGGCCAAGGCGGGCGTCATGGCGCTCACGCGCTGCGCTGCCGTCGAGGCCGCGCCGGCCGGGGTGCGCGTCAACGCGGTCGCCCCGTCGCTGGCGATGCATCCGTTCCTGGCCCGCGTCACCACCGAGCAGCTCCTCGGCGAGCTCACCCAGAAGGAGGCGTTCGGGCGCGCGGCTGAGCCGTGGGAGGTGGCCAACGTGATCGTCTTTCTCGCCAGCGACTACGCCTCGTACATGACCGGCGAGGTGATCGCCGTCTCGAGCCAACATCCATGAGCACCTCATTCGACAAATCGGCCCTGGGCCGCCAGGGTGCGCCATTCGAGATGGACGTCGAGCGCGGCAAGGTGCGCGAATTCGCGCGCGCGGTGCACGCCACCGATCGCGCCTTCTTCGACGGCGAGCAGCCGATCGCGCCGCCGACGTTCCTCACCACCACGTTCTTCTGGGAGCGCGACGTCGACGGCGCCAACCCGTGGCACGCCGTGCAGATGGATCCGCGGCGCGGCATGCACGCCGAGCAGGAGTACCTCTTTTTCGGCCCGCCGCCGCGCGCCGGCACGCGACTCTACTGTCGCTCGCGCATCAGCGAGGTCTTCGAGAAGCAGGGCAAGCGCGGCGGCGTGCTGCGCTTCGCGGTGATGGTCACCGAGTTCCGTGACGCCGGCGGCAAACTGGTGGCCGAGGCGCGCATGACCGGCGTCGAGACGGAGCACGCGCCATGACCCCAACCGCGTGGGACGCGCTCCACGAGGGCGACGCGGCGGAGCCGCTCGTGATCGGACCCATCACGCGCACCGACTTCGTGCGCTATCAGGGCGCCTCGGGCGACCTGAACCCGGTGCACCACGACGAGCCGTTCGCGCGGGCGGCCGGCTATCCGTCGCCGCTCGGCGTCGGCATGTTTCCCGCCGGCGTGCTCGCGGCCTTCGCCGCCGGCTGGCTCGGCCCCGAGAAGATCCGCCGCGTGCGCGTGCGCTGGAAGGAGCCGGTCTTCGCCGGCGACACGCTCACCTTTCGCGCCGCCGTCGCCCGCTGCTTCGAGGAGGACGGCGAGCGCAAGGTCGAGGTCAAGCTGAGCTGCACCCGTCAGACCGGCGCGATCGCCGTCGAGGTCAGCGCCGTCTTCGTGGCTTGATCCTCGATCTACGACGGCAGCGTGTAATCGAAGGCGTAGAAGTGCTTGCCGTCGGTGATGTCGATCTTCATCGCGCCGGCCAGGCCGCTGAGCGCGCCGGTGCCGGAGTCGGGAACGACGGTGACCGAGAGCGACTGTTCGCCGCGGCTCATGCTGCCCGAGTGCTGCAGCACGAAGCTACCGGCGCGGCCATGAAGCGCGCCGACCACCTGCTCGATGGCGACGTAGCCGGCGGAGCCTTTGACGACCGTCATCGCGCTGAGCATCTCGACCTTGCTGGTGGCCTCGAGCTCTCCGCGGAACTGCTTCGAGAGCGTCATGCGGCCCAGGTTGACCCCGTCGACCGCGTCGATCGCGACCTGCGATTCCATCTTCACGTCGAAGCTACCGCTGGCACGTTGGCTCATGGTCGTTCCTGTGGGCAGACGCGCGCGATGGTACGCGCCACCTTGAGCCAGGTCCACTGGCCGGGCGTGAGAAACGGCTTGCCGCTGGTCATGAGCGAGACGCTGATGTCGCGATCCGGATCCGCCCATACGGCGACGGCCGTGAAGCCGATGTGACCGAAGGCGTGCGGCGTATCGGCGCCGTAGAGGCTGAACCAGTTGGAGCCGAGCATGAAGCCCATGCCGTAGCGCACCGGCGCGCCGAGGAACGAGTCGACCTCGAGGTAGCTCTGCTCGGCGACCGCGCGCCGCACCGTGCGCCGGTCGAAGATCTTCGCGCCGTCGTAGGTGCCATTGCGCAAGAGGACCTCGAAGAAGCGCGACCCCTCCTCGGCGGTGCCGACCAGGTTCGCCGACGGCACCAGCGACGTGAGGAAGCGCGGGTCGTTCGACATGCGCGCAGCCTCGTGGATGTCGACGCCGATGGAGCGCTCGAGCATCCACGAATAGGGCGGCACGACCGGCGCCCCGGTGAAGGCGTTCTCGGCGACGCGATCGACATCGGCGCGCGCCACGCCGTAATCGAACGTGGCCATGCCGAGCTTCGAGCGCACCTCGTCGTGGAAGAAGGCGCGCAGATCCTTGCCGGCGACGCGGCGGATGATCTCGCCGAGCACATAGCCGCCGGTGAGCGCGTGATACGAGAGACGGCGCCCGGCCACCGACATCGGCTTGGCGGCGCAGATGAGCGCCAGGATGCGCTCGTAGTCGGCCAGCATTTCGAGGCCGATCTGCTTGCCTGGGACCGCGGGGATGCCGGCGCGATGGGTCAGGATGTGGCGAATGGTGACCCGCCCCTTGTTGTGCTGCGCGAACTCGGGGATGTACTCGGCGACCGGATCGTCGAGGTGCAAGAGACCGCGCTCGTCGCACAGGTGGACCAGCATCGAGGTGACGCACTTGGCGGCCGAGTAGATGTTGAAGAGCGAGTCGTAGCGGATCGGCACGTGCAGGACGTCGGGCGGATCGGTCGGCGCGTTGCCGCGCAGATGGCCGATGGCGCGATCGATCACCACCTCGCCGCGACGGCGCAGGCAGAGCGCGATGGCCGGATGGAGGCCGGTCTCGTAGAGGCGCACGACCGCTCTCCAGATTTCGTCGACGTCGCCGCGGGCGAGGCCACCCGCGCTCGGGTCGGCCTCGGCTGGATTGATGCTGGTCACCTCGGAGGGAGCGAATTTCCGTACCTTGGTGGAGATCCAACGCGGGGGGCGCACCAACATCAGTCTGCCGCGTGAACCGCCGTCAGGAAAGCGGGCATTTCGCCGCCGCCGTGGAGCACCAGGCAGGCGCCGCTGACGAAGCGCGACGCGGGCGAGGCGAGCCAGAAACAGGCGTCGGCGACGTCGGCGGGCTCGCCGAGGCGGCCGAGCGGGATCGTCGCCGCGACCTTGGCCTGCGCGGCGGCGTCGCCGAGGTGCAGCTCGGTGATCTCGGTGCGGATCGGGCCGGGCGCGACGCAGTTGAGGCGAACCTTGGGCGCCCACTCGACGGCGAGCGACTGGGTCAGGTTGATGAGACCCGCCTTGGCCGCGCCGTAGGCGGCCGTCCCCGGCGACGGGCGCAAGCCGCTGACGCTGGCGACGTTGACGATGACGCCGCCTGAGGCCTGCTCCTGCATCACCGCGTTGGCGCGCTGCGCGAAGTGGAGCGGGGCCAAGAGGTTGAGCGTGACGATCGCGGTCGAGAAGCGCGGCGAGGCGGTGGCGGCGACGGCGGGAGGCGAGCCGCCGGCGTTGTTGACGAGGACGTCGAGGCGGCCGAAGCGCTCCTTGGCGGTCGCCACGACGCGCTCGATGTCGGCGGGCTCGCGGACGTCGGCGACCACGAAGAGCGCCTCGGGGGCGCGGTCACGCCCAGCACGCCCGGCGCCTTCGAAGCGCAAGGGCCGCTCGGGCGGTTTGCGGGCGCACACGATCAGCTGCGCACCCGAGGCCATGAAGCGCTCGGCGATGGCGCGACCGATCCCCCGGGTCCCGCCGGTCACGATGACGACTGGAACGTGTTCTATTTCCATTGACAGCCGAAAGTAGAACATGTTTCACTTTTCGTGTCGAGGGCTCATGGGCATTTCGTGCACGGTCACGCAGGGCGTCGCCGAAGTGATCATCGACCGGCCACCGGTCAATGCGCTCGACGTCGCCTCCTGGAAGGCGCTCGCCGCGACGCTGGCAGAGGTCGGCGCCGATCCGTCGGTGCGGGTCGCCATCCTGGCGGCCGAGGGGCGCGGCTTCTGCGCCGGCGTCGACATCAAGGAGCTCGACGGCGCCGGCTCCGAGGCGCTCATCGGCGTCAACCGCGCCTGCTTCGCCGCCTTCGCCGCGGTCTACGAGTGCGCGGTGCCGGTCATCGCGGCGGTGCACGGCTTCTGCCTCGGCGGCGGCGTCGGGCTGGCCGGCAACGCCGACGTCATCGTCGCCGCCGACGACGCCAGCTTCGGGCTGCCAGAGGTCGATCGCGGCGCGCTCGGCGCCGCCACGCATCTGGCCCGCCTGGTGCCGCAGCACAAGATGCGCGCCATGGTCTACACCGGGCAGCGCGCCTCGGCCGCCGAGCTGCACGGGTACGGCTCGGTGCTCGAGGTGGTCCCGCGCGCCGGGCTGCGTGACGCCGCGCGCGCCGTCGCCCGCGTCATCGCCGACAAGAGCGGCACCATCATCCGCGCCGCCAAGGAATCGCTCAACGGCATCGATCCCGTCGACGTAAAGAAGAGCTATCGCTTCGAGCAGGGCTTCACCTACGAGCTGCACCTGACCGGCGTGGCCGACGAGGCGCGCAAGGCGTTCGTGGAGAAGCGGCCCGCCCGCTTCGACAAGTGATGGACAAGCGCATCACAGAGGCCGGCGTCCTGGCGCGGCTCGCCGACGGGATGACGGTCGGCATCGGCGGCTGGGGCTCGCGGCGGAAGCCGATGTCGCTGGTGCGCGCCATCGCACGCTCGGAGCTGCGCGATCTGACCATCGTCAGCTTTGGGGGGCCCGACGTGGGGCTCCTGTGCGCGGCCGGCAAGGTGAAGAAGCTGGTGTACGGCTTCGTGTCGCTCGATTCGATCCCGCTCGACCCGCACTTCCGCGCCGCCCGGCAGAAGGGCGCCGTCGAGGTCATGGAGCTCGACGAGGGCATGTTGCAGTGGGGCCTCTACGCGGCGTCGCTCAGGCTGCCGTTCCTGCCGACGCGCGCGGGGCTGGGGTCGGACGTGCTGGTGCACCATCCGGAGCTGCGCACGGTGCGCTCGCCCTATGGCGACGAGGAGCTGGTGGCGATGCCGGCGCTGCCGCTCGACGTCGCGCTGTGCCACGTGCATCGGGCCGACGCGCGCGGCAACACGGCGCTGCTCGGGCCGGACCCGTTCTTCGACGAGCTCTTCCTCGGCGCGGCGACGCAGCGCTTCGTCTCCTGCGAGCGCCTCATTCCCACGGCCGAGCTTGCTACCCATGGGCTCCCGTCGCTGCGCATCAACCGCATGCTGGTCGACGGGGTCGTCGAGGCGCCCGGCGGGGCCGGCTTCACCGACTGCGAGCCGGACTACGGCCGCGACGAAGCGGCGCAGCGTGCCTACTGCGAAGACGTGGCGAGGTACCTCGCGTGACGGGCGACTTCACACTGGCGGACGTCTGCGCGGTCGCCTGCGCGGAGGCCTTTTGCGGCGACGGCGAGATCCTGGCCAGCCCCATCGGGCTCATCCCGACGCTGGGCGCCCGCCTGGCGCGCGCCACGTTCGCGCCCGAGCTGCTGCTCACCGACGGCGTGGCGCGGCTGGTCGACTCGGACGGCGTCGTCGAGGGCTGGATGCCCTATCGCAGCGTCTTCGACGTGGTCTGGTCCGGTCGCCGCCACGTGCTCATGGGCGCGACGCAGATCGACCGCTACGGCAACCAGAACATCGCCGCCATCGGCGACTACAAAAAGCCGCGCGCGCAGCTGCTCGGCCCGCGCGGCGCGCCCGGCAACACGATCAATCACGCGACCAGCTACTTCGTGCCGCAGCACTCGACCAAGGTCTTCGTCGAGCGCGTCGACTACGTATGCGGCCTCGGCTACGACCGCGCCGCCGCGCTCGGGGAGGGTGGCCGCTTCCACGAGATCCGCCGCGTCATCACCAACCTCGGGGTCTTCGATTTCCAGAGCGCCGATCGCACCATGCGGCTGCGCTCTATTCACCCCGGCGTCCGCCTCGACGACGTGGTCGCGCGCACCGGCTTCGTCCTCGTCGTTCCGCCGGACCCGCCGACCTCGCGCGCGCCCACCGTCGAGGAGCTGGCGCTCCTGCGCAGGTTCGATCCGGAGAGTCGCGCCGAACGGGAGCTGCGCTCGTGAGCGCGCTCGACACGCGCATCTGCGCGCTCTTTGGCATCCGCTACCCGATCGTGCAGACCGGCATGGGCTGGGTGGCGGGCCCGCGCCTGTGCGCCGCGACCAGCGCCGCCGGCGGCCTCGGCATCCTCGCCTCGGCGACGATGACCCTGCCGCAGCTCGTCGCCGCCGTGCGCGAGGTGAAGTCGCGCACCGATCGATCGTTCGGCGTCAACCTGCGCACCGACCAGGCCGACATCGTGCAGCGCGTGGAGCTGCTCATCGCCGAGCGCGTCAAGGTCGCCAGCTTCGCGCAGGCGCCCAGCAAGGAGCTCATCCAGCGCCTCAAGGCCGGCGGCGTCTTGACCATGCCCACCGTCGGACAGCGCCGTCACGCCGAGAAGGTGGCGTCGTGGGGCGTCGACGCCATCATCGCGCAAGGCCACGAGGGCGGCGGCCACACCGGGCCGGTGCCGACGACGCTGCTCTTGCCCGACGTGGTCGACGCCGTCGGCATCCCGGTGCTCGGCGCGGGCGGCTTCTTCGACGGGCGCGGCCTCGTCGCGGCGCTCGCCTACGGCGCCGCCGGCATCGCCATGGGCACGCGCTTCCTCCTGACGCGCGAGAGCACCGTGCCCGGCGCGGTCAAGGACCTCTACCTCGCCACCAACGTCAACGGCACCGTCGTCACCCGCAGCGTCGACGGCGTGCCGCAAAGGGTCATCGTCACCGAGCTCATCGATCGGCTCGAGCGCGCCGGCCGGCTGCGCCGCTTCGTCGGAGCGCTGCGCCACGCCTGGGCCTTTCGCGCGCTCACGGGCGCCTCGTTCTGGTCGCTGCTGCGGGAAGGGCTGGCGCTGCGCAAATCGCAAGGGCTGACGCTCGAGCAGATGTCGCTGGCGGCGGCCGCCCCGATGCTGACCAAGGCCGCGCTCGTCGACGGTCGCGCCGACGTCGGCATCCTGCCGACCGGGCAGAACGTCGGGCTCATCGACGAGCTGCCGTCGGTGGCGGAGCTGATCGGGCGCATCATCGGCGAAGCGGAGGCGGTGCTCGCGCGCCTCCAGCCGCGCGCGGTCGACCTGAAGCGAGCGTCGTCGTGAGCGCCGACGTCGTCGTGAGCGGTGACGAGGAGGTCGTCCTCTACGAGCGACGCGAGCGCGCCGCCATCGTCACGATGAACCGGCCGCAGTATCGCAACGCGCAGAACGCCAAGATGACCTACGCGCTCGACGCCGCCTTCGCGCGCGCCGCCGCCGACGACGAGGTGGCCGTGATCGTCCTCGCCGGCGCGGGACCACACTTCTCCGCCGGCCACGACATCGGCACCCCCGGCCGCGACGTCACCAAGCCCTTCCCGCGCGTGGCGACCACCTGGTGGGAGCACGCCGACAAGGGCGGCGCCGAGAACCTGTTCGTCCGCGAGCAGGAGCTCTACCTCGGCATGTGCCGTCGCTGGCGCGGCCTGCCCAAGCCGACCGTGGCGATGGTGCAGGGCGCCTGCATCGCCGGCGGCCTGGCCCTGGCGTGGACCTGCGATCTCATCGTCGCCGCCGACGACGCCTTCTTCAGCGATCCGGTCGTCAAGATGGGCATCCCCGGGGTCGAGTACTTCGCGCATCCGTTCATGCTCAACCCGCGCATCGCCAAGGAGCTGCTCTTCACCGGCGAGCGCCTCGACGCCACGCGCGCCTGTGCGCTCGGCATGGTCAACCGCGTCGTCCCGCGCGCGCGGCTGGAAGAAGAGACGCTGGCGCTGGCGCGGCGCATCGGCGAGATGCCGCGCTTCGCCCTCGCGCTCGCCAAGCAGGCGGTCAACCAGGCCGAGGACCGCATGGGCCTCCACGACGCGGTCGATGCCGCCTACGGCCTGCACCAGCTGGCGCACGCGCACAATGCGCTCAGCTCGCCCGACTACCTGGCCGGGCAGACGCCGCGCACCATGAAGGACAAGTGATGGACCTGGAGCTCGACCTCGGCGAGCGCGCCTTTCGCGACGAGGCGCGGCGCTGGCTCGAGGCCAACGTGCCGGCCACGCCGCTGCCGTCGGGCGACACCGCCGAAGGCTTCGCCGCTTGTCGCGCGTGGGAGCGGCGGCTCTTCGAGGCGGGGCTGGCGGCGGTGTCGTGGCCGCGAGCGTATGGCGGGCGCGACGCCGGGCTCGTCGAGTGGCTGATCTTCGAGGAGGAGTACCACCGCGCCGGCGCGCCGCAGCGGGTGAGCCAGAACGGCATCTCGCTGCTGGCGCCGACGCTCTTCGCCTTCGGCAGCGACGAGCAGAAGCGCCGCATCTTGCGGCGCATCGCGGCGGTCGAGGAGGTCTGGGCGCAAGGCTGGTCCGAGCCCAACGCCGGCAGCGATCTGGCGGCGCTGTCGAGCCGCGCCGTGCGCGACGAGCGCCGCGGCGGCTGGCGCCTCTCGGGCCAGAAGAGCTGGTGCTCGCGCGGCGCCTTCTGCGATTCGCTGTTCGGGCTGTTCCGCTCGGACCCCACGAGCGAGCGCCATCGCGGGCTCACCTACTTCCTCGTCCCCTTGCGCGCCGACGGCGTCACGGTGCGCGCGGTGCGGCGCCTCGACGGCGACCCGGGATTCGCCGACGTCTTCTTCGACGACGTCTTCGTTCCCGACCGCGACGTCCTCGGCCAGGTGCACGGCGGCTGGGACGTGGCGATGGCGACCGCGTCGAGCGAGCGCGGCCTCGGCCTGCGCAGCCCGGGTCGCTTCCTCGCCGCGGCCGTGCGCCTGGTGCAGCTGTGCCGCCGCCAGGGCGGCTCGTCGCTGGCGCGCGATCGCGTGGCGCGCGCCTGGATCGACGCGCAGGCCTATCGCCTCTACACGCTGCAGACCCTGGCGCGGTTGCAGGACGGCGGCACCCTCGGCCCCGAATCGAGCCTCAACAAGATCTTCTGGTCGGAGCTCGACGTGCGGCTGCACGAGACGGCGCTGCAGCTGCTCGGCTCGTCGGCGGAGCTGGCCGACAGCGCCTGGATGAAGGGGTTCGAGTTCGCGCTGGCCGGACCGATCTACGCCGGCACCAACGAGATCCAGCGCAACGTCGTCGCCGAGCGGCTGCTCGGCCTGCCGAGGCGCTGATGCGCTTCGCCTTCAGCGACGAGCAGCGCCAGTTCCAGCGCTCGGTGCGCGAGCTGTTGGCGCGCCAGTGTCCGCCGGCGGAGGTGCGGGCGGCCTGGTCGTCGGAGAGCGGCCGCTCCACGTCGCGCTGGGACAGCCTGGTCGAGGTCGGCGCCGTCGGCCTCCTCGCGCCGCTCGACTGGGTGCTCCCGCTCGAAGAGGCCGGTCGCGCGGCGCTGCCCGAGCCGCTGCTCGAGACCACCGCCGTCGCGCTGCCGCTTCTGGCCGCGGTGCAGGCGCTGGCCGAGTCGCTCGATCACGGCGCCATCCTCACCGTCGGTCTCGACGGCGCGCTCGTGACCGATGCGCACGTGGCGGATCTGGTGCTCCTCGCCGACGGCGATGCGCTGCACGCGGTGGCGCCGTCGAAGCTCCAGCTGCAGGCTGCGCCCTCGGTCGACGGTGCGCGCCGGCTCTATCGCGTCGCCTGGAAGCCGAGCGACGCGACGCTCGTCGCGACCGACTGCGGCGCCGCGCTGGCCGACGCGTTCGATCGCGGCGCGCTGGCGGCGTCGGCGCAGCTGGTCGGGCTCGCCGCGCGCCTGCTCGAGATGACGGTCGAGTACGTCAAGGTGCGGCGGCAGTTCGGGCAGGCCGTCGGCGCGTTTCAGGCGGTCAAGCATCAGCTCGCCGACGCGCTCGTGGCGATCGAGCTGGCGCGGCCGCTCGTCTACTACGCGGCGTACACCGTGACGCAGCGACGGGAGTCGCGCAGCACCGACGTGTCGATGGCCAAGGCCGCCGCGTCGGATGCGGCGCTCGAGACCGCGCGCGTGGCGCTGCAGTGCCACGGCGCCATCGGCTACAGCTTCGAGCATGACCTGCACCTGTGGATGAAGCGCGTCTGGGCGCTGGCAGCGGCCTGGGGCGACGCCGAGCATCACCGCGCGCGTGTGGCGGCGGCGCTGCTCGACGGAGAATCGGGACCAAGGAGAATCCAATGAACAGCGAAGCTTTCATCGTCGACGCCGTCCGCACGCCCGTGGGCAAGAAGGGCGGATCGTTGAGCCAGGTCCACCCCGCCGACCTCGGCGCGCACGCCTTGAAGGCGCTGATGGCGCGCACCAAGATCGATCCGGCCGCCGTCGAGGACGTGGTCTTCGGCTGCGTCGACGCGCTCGGGCCCCAGGCGGGCGACGTCGCCCGCACCGCGTGGCTGGCGGCCGGCCTGCCCGACAGCGTGCCCGGCGTGACCATCGACCGCCAGTGCGGCTCGTCGCAGCAGGCGATCCACTTCGCCGCGCAGGCGGTCATGAGCGGCACCAGCGATCTCGTCGTCGCGGGCGGGCTCCAGAACATGAGCGCCATCCCCATCGGCACCGCCTGGCGCGTGGCCAAAGATCTCGGGTTCGGCGATCCGTTCACCTCGTCGAAGGGCTGGGTCGAGCGCTACGGCACCACGCCGCTCTCGCAGTTCCGCTCGGCCGAGATGATCGCCGAGAAGTGGAACATCAGCCGCGCCGACATGGAGGCGTTCGCGTTCGAGAGCCACCGCCGCGCGATCCGCGCCGGCGACGAGGGGCGGTTCGCGCGCGAGATCGCGCCGTGGGGAGAGCTGGCGCACGACGAAGGGCCGCGACGCGACACCTCGCTCGAGAAGATGGCGACCTTGAAGCCGCTCGCCGAAGGCGGGCGCATCACGGCGGCGCTGTCGAGCCAGATCTCCGACGGTGCGGCAGCGCTCCTGATCGCGTCCGAGCGCGGGCTCAAGGAGCACAACCTGAAGCCGCGGGCGCGCGTGCACCACCTGAGCGTGCGCGGCGCCGACCCGATCTGGATGCTGACCGCGCCCATCCCGGCAACACAGTACGCGCTCGCCAAGGCAGGGATGACGCTCGGCGAGATCGATCTCGTGGAGATCAACGAGGCGTTCGCGTCGGTGGTGCTGGCGTGGCAGAAGGAGCTCGGCGCCGATCCGGAGAAGGTCAACGTCAACGGCGGGGCCATCGCGCTCGGACATCCGCTCGGCGCGACCGGCGCGCGCCTGATGACGTCGCTCCTCGGGGAGCTCGAGCGCACGGGCAAGCGCTACGGGCTGCAGACGATGTGCGAAGGCGGCGGACAGGCCAA
>JAQBQH010000119.1 GCA_028287105.1 Myxococcales bacterium | reverse complement strand
CACCCTCGAGGCCCCCAGCGACACCGTCGAGCTCGTCGTCCCGCACGGCGGCACGCTCGTCGACCGCGTCGCGGACCCCGAGCGCGCCGCCGAGCTGCGCACGCGCGCGCCGGCGCTGCCGCGCATCGAGCTCTCCGTCCGCGAGGTGGCCGATCTGGAGCTCATCGCCGTCGGTGCGCTGTCGCCGCTCGACGGCTTCATGTGCCGCGCCAGCTACGAGCGCGTCGTCGGCGAAGGGCGTCTGGCGTCAGGGCTGCCGTGGACCATCCCCGTGACGCTGTCGGTAGCGCGCGACGTCGCCGCCCGGCTCGCCAGGGGCACGGCCGCCGCGCTCTACTACGACGGCACGCTGCACGCCCTCCTCACCGTCGAGGAGACCTTCGCTCGCCATCCGCGCGAGGCGCGCAACGTCTACGGCACCGACGACCCGCAGCACCCCGGCGTGGCGCAGCTCCTGTCGCTCTCGGAGGTCTACGTCGGCGGCACCATCGAGCTCATCGAGAAGCAGCGGCCGCTCTTTTCGGCGCACCACTACGAGCCGCGCCAGACGCGCGCCTATTTTCGCGACAGGGGATGGCAGCGCATCGCCGCCTTCCAGACCCGCAACCCGATCCATCGCGCCCACGAGTACCTGACCAAGGTTGCGCTCGAGGTAAGCGACGGGCTCCTCATCCATCCACTCGTCGGCTACACCAAGGACGACGACATCCCCGCCGCCGTGCGCATGCGCTCGTACGAGGCGCTCATCGAGCGCTACTACCCGAAGGAGCGCGTGCTGCTCGCGACGCTGCCGGCGGCGATGCGCTACGCCGGCCCCAAGGAGGCGATCTTCCACGCCCTGGTGCGCAAGAACTACGGCTGCACCCACTTCATCGTCGGGCGCGACCACGCCGGCGTCGGCAGCTACTACGACAGCTACGACGCGCAGCGCGAGTTCGACCGCTACACACCCGAGGAGCTCGGCATCACGCCGCTGCGCTTCGAAAGCGCGTTCTACTGCGGCGAGTGCGCGGCCATGGCCTCGGCGAAGAGCTGTCCGCACGCCGCCGAAGCCCGCGTCAGCCTCTCGGGAACCCGGATTCGCGACATGCTCGCCGCCGGCCAGGAGCCGCCGCCCGAGGTCGCCCGTCCCGAGGTGGCAAGAATCCTCATCGATGCTATGAAATCAGGATGATTTCCGAAGCGGTTTTCGAGGCCGGTGACAAGCTCGAGAAGCTGCGGCAGGTCGTGCGCGGCTACGGCACGGCCCTGGTCGCCTTCTCGGGCGGCGCCGATTCGGCCCTGGTGCTCAAGGTCGCCGTCGACGAGCTGGGCAGCGCTGCCCGCGCCTTCACGGCCGTGTCGCCGACGATGGCGCGCCGCGAGCGTGCGCGCGCGGTGGCGTTCGCGACCGAGGTCGGCTGCGCCATCGACGTCGTCGAGTCGCATGAGCTCGAGCGTCCCGGGTTCAAGATGAACCCGACCGACCGCTGCTACCACTGTAAGGCGGAGCTCCTCGACCTGGCCCGGCCGCACGCCGACAAGCTCGGGTTGACGGCGGTGCTGCTCGGCACCAACGTCGACGATCTCGGCGATCACCGTCCCGGCCTCGCCGCCTCCAACGAGCGCGGCGCGCGCCATCCGCTCGTCGAGGCCGGCATGACCAAGGCCGAGGTGCGCGCCGTCTCGCGCCAGCTCGGGCTGTCGACGTGGGACAAGCCGCAGCTCGCCTGCCTGTCGTCGCGCTTCCCCTACGGCACCGAGATCACGCCCGAACGGCTCGACCAGATCGACAAATTCGAAGAGGGGCTTTACGACCTCGGCTTCCGGCAGCTGCGGGTGCGCTACCACGACGCGGTCGCGCGCCTGGAGCTGGAGGGTGACGCGCTCGCCATCGCCGTCGAGAAGCGGCAGAAGATCGTGGCGCTCGGCAAGGCCTCGGGCTTCACCTACGTGGCGCTCGATCTGGAAGGCTTTCGCTCGGGCGCGATGAACGAGACGCTGACGCAGCTCAGGCGTCGCTGATGCAGCTGGTGATGGCGGCGATTCTGTTCTCGGCGCTGTCGCCGATCGCTCCGCCGTCGAAGAAGGAGCTGTTCCTCAAGGACAAGCACGAGCGCAAGGACGTGCGGCTCGAGCGTCCGCTGGCGCCGGCGGCATCGCCGGTGCTGACGATGCACAACGTCTGGACCAACGAGTCGCTGCCGGTGGTCATCGCGGCGACGCCGAAGCCGGCCGCCTCGTTCGACCAGCTGGTGCGCTGCCACTACACCAACCAGGCGACGCAGATGGACCAGCGGCTGTTCGAGACCATCGTGCACGCCGCCGAGAAGTTCAAGGCGCGCTACGTCGAAGTGGTCAGCGGCTTTCGCGCGCCGAAGTATCAGCTGATGCTGCGCAAGAAGGGGCACGAGGTCGCGCGCGACTCGCAGCACCCGCGCGGCACGGCGGTCGATTTTCGCGTCGCCGGCGTGCCGACGAAGGTGCTCTTGAAGTACGTGCGCTCGCTACGGCTCGGCGGCGTCGGCTACTACCCGGAGTCGAAGTTCGTGCACGCCGACGTCGGGCCGATTCGCTTCTGGAAGGGCCACTAGCGCGCGTCCCGGCAGCTGCGGCGCCGGCGAGCGGCGAGCGCGAGGAAGACGGCGATTCCGAGGAGCGCCAGCGCCGAACCGGCCGCGGCGTCACCACCGGCGGCGAACGAGCAGCCGCTCTTCGGTGACATCGTCTGCGGCGCATCGTTGCCCATGGCCGCATCGACGCCGTCGGCGACGCCCGCGTCGGGCATGGGCGTAACGCCCGCATCGGGAACGTCGACGCTGTTGCCATATTCGAAGGCGCCCACATCATGCGCGCTCGCGCGTGGGACCCCAGCGAGCGGCTGCACGTACTCCTGGGTCGGCGTCAGCGAGCGGGTGTCGGCCATTCCGGGGTCGACGGTCTTGCCGCGCGCCGGCGAGCCGGCCGCGAGATGGTAGTCGTAGTGAGCGGCGTCGACGAGCATCGCATCGCTGCTGGTGGCGAACAGCAGGTTGTCGGCCGACAGCGCGCCGCTGTTGGCCGGCGTCCCCATGCCGACGAGGAGGTTGTCGTGCGCCGTCAGCGTGCCGCCCGCGGCGAGGTTGATGAACGTGCCGCCACCGCGCTCGTTGACGAACGTGTTGTTGACGACGAACAGCCGATGGTCGCTGTTGGAGAGGCCCTCTTCGCCGTATTGCAGCAGAATCGAGTTATTCGCTTTCGTTCCTTTTTGAATCACGTTCCCGACGACGACGGCGAGGCCCCCGTTGGGCAGGTTGATCGAATAGCTGTCGCCGCCGTCCTCGCCGGTGATGCGGTTATACGAGATATCGTTCTCCGCAGCTCTCGACTTCAGCAGATGGCCATCCTGGCCGATGGTGTGCGTCCAATTGTATTGGAATATCAATTTGCCGAAGTTCCCTGCATAAAGATTATGCGTACAGCCGTTGCCGTCGGTGCAGCCATTGCCGAGCCCGTTGTGGGCCAGCTCCGAGTTTTCGATGGTGAGGGTTCCGGCGCCCGCGGTCGGGGGATTGCCGAGTATCCCGTTTTGATTGTCGTGAATATAACAGCCGTGCACGACCAGACCATTTGCCTGTATGCGGATGCCGGCGCCATTCTCGCCTTGCGCGCCGTCGATATGGGCGCCGGTCAGCTCGAGGTTTTCGAGACGCACGTCGTCCGCCTGCACGACATAGATGCCTTTGTAATCGGCGGGGTGATTCGTGCCCGAGAGATCGATCTTCGGCCGGCCGCCCACGCCTTTGACGATCAGCCCCTTGGTGTTGATCTCGCACGAGTCGGTGTAGCTGCCGGCGGTGACGTCCACTTCGTCGTTCGGCTGCGCGGCGGCGATGGCGGCGCACGGTGTCGCATACTGCTGCCCCGGGCCGACGAGGAGGACGTTGCCGGCGTGCGCGACGCCGGCGGCCGAGAGGGTCAGGAACGTAGTCGCCGTCAAGCGTAGTAGTCGCATGGGTACTCCTGGTGAGCCGTCTTCGCGGTCTCCGCGCGACGCAGTGCACGGGATGTGCCCGCACCGAAGGGCGCGCCGCGCGCCGGCTTGCGGAGCGATGCAGCGCGGCGTGGCGGCCGGGCCAGGTGGGGACTGCCATTCCCCGTTGCGGGCAGCTGCCCGCAACCGGCCGTCGGCCGTCAGGGGGTAACGGAGCCCCTTGGCGCGGCGTCGCCGGCTCGTACGCGGCGCGCCTTCAGCGCCCATCGCGTCACTCCGGCGGCGACGAGGACGACGCCTGCCGACGAAAGCACGATGCCCACCGTTCGCAACGTCGCCACGCCCTGGGCGTCGCGGAACGATTGCAGATCGTCGGTGGCCCGTCCGGCCTGAACCTCGCCGGTCACGAGCAGCGCGGCGCCGGCGACGGCCACCGCGACGCCAGCGCCGAACAGCGCCCCGCCCGCGGGGTCCTTGTACCAGCGCCGGTCGCCGCTCGCCGCCGGTGCGGCGCTGCGGAGGGCAGCGGGCGCGGGGGTCTCGACGCTCGCTCGCTCCGGCGCCGCGGTGGCGGCCGGCGCCTTCTCTGCGAGCTGCTCGAGGCAGCGCGCGATCTGAAACCGCGCCGCGCCCACCGCTTGCGCCGCCGGCGCCAGCGCGATGAACTGATCGAACGTCTCGATCGCGCCACGGCAGTCGCCGCGCTTACGCTTGGCCTGCCCGAGCGCGTACAAGATCGAGCGTTCGCGGGTCAGCGCGTAGGCGCGCTCGAGCTTGGCGATCGCCTCGTCGTAGCGGCCGGCGTCGTAGTCGCGCGTCCCGTCCGTGACCAGCTGCTCGCCGGTCGCGCGCGCTCGCGCCGGCGGTTCGTCGGCGCCGGCGCTTCGCCCAAGCAGCACGACGCAGATCGCGGTACGCACCAGCACGCGGATCAAGAGGCCTCTCGATGGCGTCGCCGCGGCGGAGCGCGCGCTGCCGCCCGCCATCGTAACACGCCAGCCCGACGCCGGCCCGCCGCTCGCGGCGCGGTCGCGGCCGCCGGGCCCTCGGATTGACGGAGCGGCGAGCCCCGTGCGACGCTGGGGATATGGCGGAAACCGACGTCAGGTTTCGCCCACTGGGACGCTACCGCATCGTCGAACGACTCGGCGCCGGCGGCATGGCCGAGGTGTTTCGCGCGGTCGTCGACGGTCCCGCCGGCTTCGCGCGCTCGGTCGTGGTCAAGCGCCTCCTGCCGCAGTCAGGGGCGCTCCAGCCGGCCGCCCGCGAGGCGCTCCTCACCGAAGCGCGCCTGTGCAGCCTGTTGCACCACCCGGGCATCGTGCAGGTCTACGAGCTGGACGAAGAGGCGGGCGAGTACTTCCTCGTCATGGAGCTCGTCGACGGCGAGGACCTCGGCAACATCCTGCGCACCTGTATCGCGCGCGGTGTGCGCATGCCGCCGGGCGTCGCCTGTCATCTCGTCAACGAGGTGGCGCAGGCGCTCGCCTACGCGCACGCGCTCACCGACGACAAGGGCCAGCGCCTCGGCCTCATCCACCGCGACATCAGCCCCTCGAACATCATGATCAGCAAGAGCGGCGGCGTGAAGTTGCTCGACTTCGGCATCGCCAAGGTCACCGCCGACGAGCGCACGCGTACGGGCACGCTCAAAGGCAAGATCCCGTACATGTCGCCGGAGCAGGCCGACGGGCGGCGACTCGATCATCGCTCGGACATCTTCTCCCTCGGGGTGGTGCTCTACGAATGCCTGGTGTCGCAGCGGCTGTTTCCGCGCGAGGCCGAGCTGCACACGCTTCGCCTGGTGCGGCAGGCAAACGTGTCGCCCCCGTCGAACCTACGGCCCGAGCTGGAGCCGGAGATCGACCGGGTCGTCATGAAGATGCTGGCGCGCGCCGTCGCCGATCGGCCGCAGAGCTGCGAAGAGGTCGTGGCCGCGCTACGCCCGCTGGTGCAGCGGCACGGAGGCGATGCGACGGCGCTGGCCCGCTTCGTCGCCGAGCTGGGCGACACCGCGACGAGCGACGACGCGGTCCCCGAGGTAGCATTGCCGGCACCGCCCCTCGCCGCGACCGGGTCGACAGGCGGTGCCGCGACGAACAGCAACATCGCTTCCCGTCCCGGGACCCAGGCCTTCGCCGCGCCGCGCCGCTCGCGTTGGCGCCACTCGCGCTGGGCAGTGGTGCCGCTCCTGGGCGTGCTCGCGCTGTGGTGGCGGCAGGGACGGCCGCCGCGCGCCACGATCGTCCCGACGTCGACCGGAACGTTCGCCACGCACGAGCCGGCGCCGCCCGCGACGGAAGCGCCCGCCCCTCCGCGTCCCGCCACGGTGCACCTCCGCGTCGTCGGACAGGCGCATGCACACGTGCGCATCGACGGGCGCGACGTCGGCGAGCTTCCCATCGACCTCGAGCTCCCGGCGCGGCGCGATCCGCGCACCGTGACGGTGTCGGCGCCCGGCTGCGCCCCGTGGAGCGAGCGCGTCGCGGCCGACACGAACAACACGCTCTCGGTGCGCTTGTCGCCGCTCGTCAAGCGCGAGGCGCGGCCGCGCCGCCAGAAGCGCCCGCCGGTCGCCTTCGATCCGGAATCGCCGCTGCCGCCCTGACCTGCGCTATCGTGCAGACGAGCATCGGATGTCGTCCAAGACGCAGCTTCTCGAAGAGACCGGCCGCACGACGCTCACCATGGCCGGGATGCGCCTGTCGGTCGTGCGCGGCCCCGACCGCGGCAAGACGCTTCGCATCGATCGCGAAGAGGTCGTCGTCGGTACCGCCTCGTCGGCGGACCTGCAGCTGACCGATGCCACCGTCTCGCGCAACCACCTCGTCCTGCGCGTGACGCCCACCGGTTACGCAGCGCAGGATCTCGGCAGCACCAACGGCACCTTCCTGGTCGGCCGCCGCATCGGTCTCGCCTACATCGAAGTCGGCGATCGCATCGAGGTCGGCGCCACCTCGCTGCGCCTCGAGGCCGACGCCAAGGCCGTGGAGCTCGAGCTGAGCGGGCGCGACTCGTTCGGTCGCATGCTCGGCCACAGCGTCGCCGCGCGCCGGCTCTTCGCCATCCTCGAACGCGTCGCCCCGTCGGACGCGACCGTGCTCATCACCGGCGAGACCGGCAGCGGCAAGGATCTGGTGGCCGAGGCGCTTCACGAGGCGAGCGCGCGCGCGTCGGGGCCGTTCGTCATCGCCGACTGCAGCGCGCTGGTCGGTCCGCTGATGGAGTCGGAGCTGTTCGGTCACGAGCGCGGCGCGTTCACCGGCGCGCACGCGGCGCGCATCGGCGCCTTCGAGGAGGCGTCCGGCGGGACGCTCTTTCTCGACGAGGTGGGCGAGCTCCCGCGCGACCTCCAGGCCAAGCTGCTCGGCGCGCTCGAACGGCGCGAGGTGCGGCCCGTCGGTGCCAGCCGCGCGCGCAAGGTCGATCTCCGCGTCATCGCGGCGACGAATCGGGATCTGAAGCTCGACGTCAATCAGCGCCGCTTCCGCGAGGACCTGTTCTATCGCCTCAACGTCGTCCACGTACGCGTGCCGCCGCTGCGCGAGCGCGACGACGACGTGCTCCTGATCGCCGAGCACTTCTGGCGCATCTACCGCGACGATCCGAACGCGAAGTTGCCGCCCGGCCTCGCCTCGACGCTGATCGGCTACGACTGGCCCGGCAACGTCCGCGAGCTGCGCAACCGCATCGAGCGCACGGCGGTGGTCGACCGTGACGACGTCGAGGCCGGCGACGAGGCGCGCACCTTCGGCGAGGCCAAGGTCCTCGCCATCGAGCATTTCGAGCGCGCCTTCGTCACCTCGCTGTTGTCGCGTGCCGGCGGCAACGTATCCGAAGCGGCACGCCTCGCGTCGATGGACCGGATGTACCTGACCAAGCTGCTGCGAAAATACGCCAAGCGCTGATCGCCGGAAGCCCGGGCCGCCGCCCTGCCAGGACGGAATGCTATGGTCTGGTCGTGGGCATTGCGCTTCGCGCGAAGTGGTTGGCGCCGCTCCTCTTGACGGCCACGTTCGGTTGCAAGAACGTCGCATCGAGCTTCCACTGCACCAGCGCCTCGCAGTGTGCTCTCGACGGGCGATCGGGCCGGTGCGAGGCCGACGGCGCCTGCAGCCTACCGTCGGCGAGCTGCGCCTCGGGTCGGCAGTACGTCTATGCCGGCGCCATGACCGGCGCCTGCGTCGTCGATCCGCCGACGATGAGCGGCTGGCAATCCGAGACCAGCGGGAGCGTGGCGCTGTTGCGCGGCGTCTGGGGCTCGAGCGCGCGTGACGTCTACGTCGTCGGCGATGGCGGCACCATCCTCCACTCGATCGGCGACGCAAGCTGGAGCCCGCAAACGAGCCCCAACGTCGTCCGCCTCGACGGCATCGCCGGCGCAAGCGCCACCGACCTCTACATCTCCGGCAACCTGAACACGCTTTTGCACGGCAATGGGACCGGTCAGTGGACCGCGGTCGATATGACGATGCACCCGCCGTTCGATATCCTCTCGTCGCTGTTCTACGTGACGCCGGCGCTGGTGTACGCCGTCGGCAACTTCGGCTTCATCCTGCACTCGAACGGCCAGGGCGGCTGGGGACAGGACAGCTCCGGCACCATGACCTGGCTCTTCCAGATCTGGGGATCGAGCACCGATCTATACACCGTCGGCGATGGTGGCGTGATCCTCCACTCCGTCGGAGATGGTGTCTGGACGGCGCAACCGAGCGGCGTCACGACCGCGCTGTTCGGCGTCTGGGGGCCGTCGGCGACGGAGGTCTACGCCGTCGGCGATCAGGGAACGGTGCTGCGCTCGCCGGGAGACGGCAGCTGGAGCCCGACGGCAATCGGCCAGGGCGGTACGCCGCTCTTGGGGGTCTTCGGGACGGCCAGCGATCGATTCATCGTCGGCAAGGGGGGCCTGATCCTGCACTCCAGCGACGGGACCTCGTGGGCGGCAGAGCCGAGCGGCACGACGGCGACCTTGCGCCGCGGCTGGGTGAGCCCGGAGCGGCGCGCCTACGTCGTGGGCGAGCTGGGCACGATCCTCCACCGCGACCTGTGACCGCGCGCTCGACAGCGGCTCACGCCGGCGGGTCCCAGCCGGCGAGCGTCTTGGCCACGAGGTCGAGGCGATCCTGTCCCCAGTACAGGTGGCCGCGCGCGAGGAACGTCGGCACGCCGAAGACGCCGGCGGCAAACGCCTCGTCGGTGGCGGCACGCAGCGCGTTCTTGACAGCGGGCGTCTCGATGGCCGCGACGTCGCCGAATTCGGCGAGCACCGCGGGATCGGCGATGTCGCGGTCGTCGACCCAGTAGGCGCGGAAGAGCGCGTGCGAGATCGCCGCGAGGTCACCGCCGGCCGCCTCGACGGCGAGCGCCAGCCGGAGCGGCGCGACCGTGCGCATCGGAAAGCGTGACGGCCAGCGGAACGGGATCTCGTAGTGCGCGGCCCAATGCAAGAGATCGCGGCCGACATAGGCGCGCTTGGGCGGATTGAAGCCGTCGAGCGGGACGTCGGGCGTGCCCACCTGCTTGAATAGCGCACCAATGAGGATCGGCCGCCAGCGCACGGCGACGTTCGCCTCGCGCGCGACGCGCTCGACCTGCGTCGAGGCCAGATAGGCGAACGGCGACGAGAAGTCGTAATAGAACGTGAGCGGCTCGCTCAGGTCGGCACCTGCCAGCCGCCGAGCGCGCGCTCGACGAAGTGCATGCGGTCCTGGCCCCAGAAGAGGAAGCGCCGGCCGCCCTGCTCCACCACGAACGCCGGCACGCCGAAGACCCCGTCGGCGACGGCGCGATCCGTGGCCGCGCGCAGCGCATCCTTGACGGCCGGCTCCTCGAGACGCGCCACGTCGCCGTAGTCGGCGAGCACCGCGCGATCGGAGATGTCGCGATTGTCGACGAAGTGCGCGGCGAACAGCCGATGGGTCAGCGCGATCCGCGCCGCGCCGTCGACGGTGTGGAGAAGGCGCATGGCCTCGACGGTGCGCAAAGGATGGCGCGGGTGCAGCTGGAGCTCGACGCCGTAGATGGCGGCGTAGCGCTGCATGTCGGCGAGGCTGGCGCGCGCCCGGGCCGGCGCCATCGCCGCCGCCGGCGAGTCGGAGCCGCCGATGGCACGGAACACGCCGCCGAGAAGGATCGGCACCCACTCGATCTCGGCGCCGGCGCGCGCGGCGAGCGCCTCCACCTGCGTCGACGCCAGATAGGCAAAGGGGCAGACGACGTCGTAGTAGAATTGGAAAGTCATCAGCGGCAGCTTAGCTGAGGATCGCCGGCCGCGTGGCAGCGGAGGCAAACGCGCGGGTTCTTGTCGGCGAGCGCCTGGCAGCGCGGCGAGCCACGCCAGTCGCCCGGATGCGGGTTGACCCACATCTTGCCGGCGCCGCCCGCCGTCGAGGCGTTGGTGGCGTGGCACTCGAGGCAGGTGTCCTGACGGTGGCACGACACGCACTGCTTCAGGTTGCGCTGCGCCTCCCATTTGTGGTGGCTGGCGCCCACCGATGGGTCGCTCCAGCCCACCGGGTGGAAGCGCTTGGACCCGATGGGCGCGAACGCGCCATCGGCGCCGGTGCGAATGTCGACGACGCCGAGCCGCTCGTGGCAGCCGAGGCAGAACGACTGGCGACGGTGGCAGGAGTCGCACTTGGGATCGTCGCGGCGCGCCTCGATCGGATGGCGCGAGACGTAGTCGTTGCCGTGGAAATCGAACGGCTTGATGACGCCGTTGTGGCAGCCCTGGCAGAAGTCCTGGCGATGGCAGTTGGCGCAATAGCGCGGGTCGTTGGCGGCGACCGAGGCGTGGCGCGTGCGGAACTCGAGCGTGTGGGCGTCGCCGCGCAGGGTGCCCGACGGCACCAGCGTCCCGGTGGCGTACTGCGTCTCGACGGTGTTGTCCGCTCGCATGGTGTGGCAGGTCGCGCAGCGCGACGGAGCGTGCAGGCCGCCACGCTTGGAGTCGTGACACGCGAGGCACGTGCTCATCGTCGGCAGCTGGTTGCGCGTGGCCAGGTCGATGCGGTCGAGCGCGATGTGGCAGCGCGTGCAGGCGACCCCCTTGGCGACGTGGACGCTGTGGTCGAACTTGAGGTTCGGCGGCGGGATGACCGCGTTCACCAGATCAGCGCCCATGCCCGTCGACGCGGGATGGCAGGTCTCGCAGACGTCCTTGGTCGGCAGGAGGTTGTCGGCCGACTTTCGCGACGCCGCGACGCGCTCGTGGCAGAAGTCGCAGTCGATCTTCTTGGCCAGGTGCTTGGCGTGCGAAAACTTCACCGGCAGCTGTTGCGCCGGGAAGATGACCTCCGACGGCGCGGCGGCGAACGTGAGGATGGTGACGACGACGGCGAGCATCAGAAGCCGCTCCAGGGTTGCGGGCGGCGCGCACCGACGGGGCGCTGGCCAAGCCAGAATGAAAGATCGAGCATCGCCAGCACGCGCAGCTGGCTGGTGTAGAGGCGGTTGACGTTTTCCTCGACGAGGCCGTGGACGACGACGCCGCGCACCGGGCTGATGCGCAGGCCGGCCTGCACGCCGAACGAGTCGGCGCGATCGATGGGGCGCAGATCGTCGCGGAAACCGGAGTAGGACATGCGCCCTTCGGCGAAGAGGCCGTCGAGCGGGTTGCCCCAGAGGCGGACGCGGGTCGAGAGCTCGGCGCCCGCACGGCGGCCGCCGTAGCCGTCCTCGTAGTAGCCGTCGACGCGCGCCCAGCCGCGGCCGAGCTCCACGCGCGCCCCGACCCAGCCGCCGGCCGATGCGGCCGCGCCGCGGTCGTCGAAGAAGAGGCGCACGAAGGCGCGCGCATAGGCGCGGACGTGCCAGAACGAGACGTCGTAGCTGACGCGCACGTCGTCGAAGGCCTGCGAGGCGAAGACGTTCCAGATCGAGTCGCCGTCGAAGGTCGGAGCGGCGAGGACATACTCGGTGCTCAGGCCGTGACGGCCGATCTGCGCGCGCGCGCCGGCGTAGATCTCGTCGAGTCGACCGGCCAGGAGGCTGTAGCGAAATGCGAACCACGGCGTGATGCGCCCGTCGAAGAGGCGGCCGCGCGCGGTCAGGCCGACATGCTCGTCGACGACGCCCCACGACGGCTCGCCGGGCTGACGCGGGCCGCCCGTCGCCGACATGGTGCGCTCGTACGAGAAGCGGGCCGACAGATCGCGCAGGCCGTACAGGCGCGCGGCCAGGCCGAAGGTCGGCTGCAGCTGCTCCTCCTGGCGCGCCGCGAGGGAGCCGAGTGGATTGCCGCCGAGCGCCGTGCCGTCGACGCGGTAGACGGGTGAATCGATCGGCGACGCGCCCGAGACGTTGAGCCCGCCCCACGCCTCGGCGGCGAGGTAGAACGGCGTGCGCGCCTGCACGTGCAGCCCGTCGAACGAGCTCCAGTCGTAGAGGTCGACGAGGATCTGGCGGCCGAGCTGGAAATCGATGAAGCCGAGGAGGTCGCGACCGCCGAGGTAGGCGTAGAGGAGGTCGAGCTTCTCGGCGTAGACCTCGCGCTGCGGCGTGCGGCCGGCGAGCTCGCGCAGCGTCGAGAAATCGCCCATCTCGGCGTCGAAGCGCATGGCGGTGGTGAGATAGATCTGGTTGCGCGGCAGCGGGCGGCCGAGCTCATCGTGCGGGCCGATGTTGTAGACGTGGAGCCCGAGATACTGGGTCAGGCGGCGGCGGTTGACGAGCGCGTCGTCGGCGGCGCGCAGCTGGTAGGCCTGGCCGATGGTTTCCGAGTCGACCTGAAAGTCGTAGGCGCGCGCCAGCGACGGGAGAAGCAGGAGGCAAAGGGCCAGAGCGCGCACGCGGCGGGCATCGTAGATCAACGCGTGACGGCGAGGTTGTCGAAAGCGACGGTGCCATGGAGCGCGCCGACGCCGACCTTGCCGCGCGGGACGACACCCGACGTCGGCCGGCAGCTGAGCGCGACGGTGCCGCCCACGGTGACGACGAGGCGGCCGGCGCGCCAGTCGACGGCGAGCGCGGTGGTGTCACCGTCGGGGAGCGCGCCGTCGGGGAGCACGGCGCCGCGGCAATTGGCGACCGCGCCCGCCTGGGTCTGACCGGCGCGCGGCGATGAGACGGTCCACAGCTCCACCGGGCGACCGGGATCGACGATGACGAAGGCGAAGCTCGCCTCGGAGCGCCAGCCGAGGATCACCACCGCGCCGCCGTCGCCGCGGCGTCCGGCGAGGAGATCGAAGGTGAAGTCGGCCACCTCCATGCCGGCCACGAGCGCGAACTCGACGGGGCGCGAGTCGGCGCTGGCGGTGGCGGCCGTGACGACGAGCTGGCCGGCGGTCGCGGCGGCGCGGTCGGGGCGGCGCGGCAGATAGGCGGCGGCGCCGTCGAGCGTGAGCGGCGGCAGATTGGCCCACGCCGACAGCGGCGAGCGAAAATAGAGCGAAGCGTCGGCCGAGGCGACGCCGGTCGCGTCGGTGCCGCCGGTCAGGAGCACGGTGCCGTCGTCGAGGAGCGCGGCGGCGTGCTCGCGCGCGGGGAAGCTCGCGGCGAGCGTGGTGACCGCGCCGCGCGGGTCGACGAGCGCGAGCGGTGTGTCGCCGCCGCCGGCGACGAGGACGGCGCCGTCGTCGAGCGGGGTCAGCGTCGGGGCGCGTCGCGCATCGGCGAGCGACGGCAAGGTCAGCGGCGTCTCCGACGGCGAGAGCCACAGGGCGACGCCGGTCGCGGGCGCGCGCGTGCCGGCGGCGACGAGGATCGCGCCGGTGGCGAACGGCGCGGCGCGGCCGTTGACGAGGCCGGCGTCGAAGCTGCGAAACTCGTTGGGATCGACCACCTCGGCGGGAAGGCCGGGGCCGCCGCCGACGAGGAGCACGGTGCCGTCGCCGCGCAGGACGGCGTCGTGGTCGAAGCGCGGATGCAAGAGCGGCGGTCCGACGACGAACGTGTCGGCGTCGGGGTCGTAGAGCTCGGTGGTGGCGAGCGCGCTGCAGCTGCCGCCGACGAAGCTGCGACAGCCGCCGGCGAGCAGCACGCGGCCGTCGGGCAGAAGCGTGGCCGTGTGCGACGCGCGGCCGTTGACGAGCAGGCGCGCGCGGCCGACCTGGCGGCCGTTCTGGTCGTAGCGGGTCGCGCCTTGATAGGCGACGTCGTCGGTGAGGCTGGGCGCGCCGCCGGTGATGAGCGCGCCACCGTCGGCGAGCGCGGTGGCGGCGTGGCCGAGATTGGCGGCGGCGTCGATGGCGCCCAGCTCCGCGAAGCTCGCGCGCGGTAGGTCGGGGCGATAGATCTCGAGCGGCGCGACCGAAGCGGTGCTCGAGGCGACGCCGCCGGAGATGAGGACGGCGCCCGATCCGAGCCGCGTGGCGCGATGTCCGGCGCGCGCATGGACCATCTGCGCGGTCGCGCACAAGCCGTCGGGTGGCCCGTAGGCGACCCCGAGCGCGCCCGCCGCGTCGTCGAGCGACAGCTCGGGCGTGCGACCGAACATGGCCAGGCCGGTCGGTCCGAAGCCTTCGATGGCCACCTGACGGGTCGCGCGCGGCAGCTCGAGCGTCGCTGGTCCCGACGGCGAGGCCGCGGCGGTGAGCGTCGCCTGCGGCGGAAAATCGCCGAGCGCGCTGATGCGCACGGTGTTCACCGTCGGCGTGTTGGCGCAGCGCTCGAGGGTCGGCGCCACCGTCAGCGTGCGATGCGGCGCCGAGCATCCGGCGCCCGCGAGAGCGACCCAGACGGCGGCGACGGCGGCGACCCGCGCCGCAGCGACGGAGATGCGCACCCGCGCACAGTATCATGCTCGGGCGGCGTGCTACACTTTGTCGACGGTGCAGCCGCTCACCTTCGGCAAGTACACGCTCCAGGAGCGCCTCGGCGAAGGCGGCATGGCCGTCGTCTGGCGCGCCAAGCTGTTCGGGCCGGGCGGCTTCGAGAAGACGCTCGTCGTGAAGCAGATCCGCGACGAGCTGGCGCAGCGCAAGGAGTTCGTCGACCTCTTCGTCGCCGAGGCCAAGCTCACCGTCTCGCTCACGCACGCCAACATCGTCCCGGTGTTCGAGCTGGGCATGGTCGACGGCACCTACTTCCTGGCGCTCGAGCTGGTCGACGGCCCGCCGCTCAACGAGGTGATCGACGAGGGGCCGATCCCGCCGCCGCTCGCCGCGTACATCGTCGAGCAGGTGCTGCGCGGGCTCGACTACGCGCACCGCCGCGGCGTGGTGCATCGCGATCTGTCGTCGGCGAACGTGATCGTGTCGCGCGATGGCGAGGTCAAGATCGTCGACTTCGGCATCGCGGCGCCGGTCGATGCGCGCGGGGTGCAGGGCGGGTCGCGCGGCTATGTCGCGCCGGAGCAGGAGGCCGGCGGCGCGGCCGACGCGCGCGGCGATCTATTCGCCGTCGGCGTGCTCCTGTGGGAGCTGGTGAGCGGGCGGCGCTACGACGGCAAGGCGCTGTCGATCCCGTCGCTGCAGGAGATCGTCGCCAAGGCGACGGCGAAGGATCCCGAGCGGCGCTACCCCGACGCGGCGGCGATGCTGGCGGCCGTATCGCGCTTTTTGCGCTCGATGACGGGCGCCACGACGCAGGCGGAGCTCGGCACGCTGGTGCGACGCCGGGCGCCCGATCTGCCGCGCGTCAGCACCGACGGCAGCGCCAGCGACGCCAGCGCCAGCGACCACAGCGACGCCGACGCCGGCGACAACGATGCGCCGGGCACCGCCGCCGGTCCGCGCACCGTGCCGGTCGCGCGTGGCGACGCCGCCCGCAAGAGCCAGGTCACCTTCGCTACGCGCATCGGGCCGCCACCGCCGAAGCCGGGCGCCTGGCGCCGTCGCCTCGCCGTCGCTGCCGCAGGCTCCGGCCTACTCGCGCTCGCCGCGCTCGGCGGCGCCCGCCTGCGCGACGCCTCGTCGCCGACACCGCTGCCGACGCTCCCCAAGACTGCGCGGCTCGCGCTGCACGTCGCCCCCGCCGGCGCCATCGTCACCGTCGACGGCAAGGCCAGCTCGGCCGGCGTCGTCGAGCTGCCCGCCGGTCGCCACGTCGTCCTGGCGCGCGCCCCCGGCCGCGAGCCCGCATCACGCGAGGTCGCGCTCACCGCCGGCGGCGCCGCAGACGTGACGCTGACGCTCGCGCCCGCGCGCGTCCACCTGGTCGTGCGCACCGAGCCGCCCGGGGCCGAGGTGGTCGCCGGCGATCGCTCGCTCGGCCTGACGCCGCTCGACCTGCAGCTCGCCATCGAGCCGGGCGCGCGCCTCAAGCTGAAGAAGCGGGACTTCGCGCCCGTCGAGCGCACCGTCGACGTCAGCGCCGGCGCCGCCACCGTCGACGCGCGCCTGACCCCGCTGCCCCGCGGCGAGCTGACACTCGGCGCCCTGCCCTGGGCCCACGTCACCATCGACGGCGAGAAGCGCCCCGACACCCCGCTCTCGAAGGTCGGGCTCGCCGCCGGCCCGCACCAGGTCCGGCTGGTCTGCCCACCGACCGGAAAAGAGCTCCGCTTCAGCGTGCAGATCGATCCCGGCAAGGAGACGCGCAAGGTCGCCGACCTGCGCGACCAGCCTCACCTCGTCGAGGAGTAGCCGAGCGAGAACTGGTGGTAGTCGACGGTGCCCGTGTACGTGGCGTCGCGCGGCCACAGGTTGACGGCGAGCACCACGCCGACGCCGAGCGCCCCGACGACGCCGACCCAGATCCACGGCCGCTCCCACAGCCGCGTCGCGCGCTCGGGTCGATCGCGCCTTCCGCCTGCGCTGCGCCCCGCCGCCGCCGGCCGCGGCTGCGCGATGGCCGGCGCCTCGAAGATCGCGATGGGCGCCTGCGCGCGACAGCCGCTCGCGTCGAGCCGCCGCACCAGCTCGTCGGCGCGCGTCTCCGTCACCGTGTCGCTGCCGCAGCCGGCCTGCCGCTTCGTCGCGGCCCACGTGAGCGCGCCCGCGTCGACGGAGATCGCCGCCACGACGATCGCATCGGCGCCGAGCGCCACCCGCGCCGCTTCCACGCCGTCGGCGCCGGGCTCGTCACGCAGCGCCGCGATCGCCTGCGCCCGCGCATCCGCCTCGAGCGAGATCGTCGCCGTCACGCCCGCCGCCGGCACGTCGACGAGCTTCGCCGCCGGCCGCATCCCCGGCGCGCGCGCGACGACGAGATGCTCTCCGACCGGCAGCTCCAGCGTCGCCGCGTTGGGCCGCCTGCCGTCGACGAACACGATTCCGTCACTCACCACGGTCAGCGGCGCGAGCGGCCGCTTGCGCAGCGCCTCGGCAAAGGCGCGCGCCACGTCGGGCCGCACCATCGCCTCGGTGAGCTGCGTGGCCGGCTCCAGCGCCGCC
The DNA here is from genome assembly GCA_028287105.1 of Myxococcales bacterium. GTDB lineage: Bacteria > Myxococcota_A > Polyangia > Palsa-1104 > Palsa-1104 > JAQBQH01. Next base: position 4,807 of record JAQBQH010000119.1, on the reverse strand, counting down.
GCCCGCCGCCACGCGCGCGTCGCCTCGCCCCTCTGCCCCAGCTCGAACAGCGCCACGCCGCGCCACTTTGCCGCTTCGGCCGCTTCGTCACCGACGCCGGCCCGCCACAGCTCCGGCGCGTACAGCGCCTCCGCCTGCGCCAGCGCCGCCTCGCCGCGCGCCAGCTCCACGCGCCCGAGCGCCCGCCGCCCCTCGGCCACGAGCGCCGCCGCCCGCGCGAAGAAGCCGAGCTCCGTCTCGGCCGTCCAGCCGTCGCCGTGCGCACGCCCCGCGGCCGCCACCACGTCGCCGTCGATGACGGTCGCGCCGTACGCCCGCTCCGCCTCGACGATCGCTCGCTCCGCCTCGCCCCGCCGCGTCCCGGCCCCGCCGCCTGTCGGCGCGTAGACCAGGACGGCCACAGTCACGAGAAAGTGCACGGCGTGACGATATCACGCGGTATCATGAGGCCGCCATGGACCGTCCTCGCCTGCGTCCCCTCGAACCGTTCACCATCGAACGCAACGGCCAGAAGCTCCTCGCGCTGCGCGACCCGTCACGCCTGACGAGCGCCGTCGCCACCTTGCCGCCCATGGCCGTCGCCATCGTGCAGCTGTGCGACGGCGACACCTCGCGCGACGACATCTGCGCCGAGTTCCAGCGCCGCTACGGAACGCCGCTCGGCCGCGACCAGCTCGACAAGCTGCTCGATCAGCTCGACCAGGCCTACCTCCTCGACTCCGATCGCTTCCGCCAATTTTCAGCGTCGGTGTTCGGCGCCTTCGCGCAATCGCCGACCCGCCCGGCGCACCTCGCCGGCGACAGCTACCCCGCCGACGCCGCCACGCTGGCCGCGCAGCTCGACGGCTTCTTCGACCCGCCCCGCGGCCCCGGTCGCCCGGCCGCCGCGACCGGTCCCTTGCCGAGGGCGATCGTCGCACCGCACATCGACTTCGCCCGCGGCGGCGCCGCCTACGCCTGGGCCTACAAGCCGCTGGCGGAAGCGGCGACGCTGCCGGAGCTCGTCGTGGTCTTCGGCACCAATCATCTCGGCGGCGATCCCTACACGCTCACGCGCAAGCACTACGAAACGCCGCTCGGGCAGATGACCACCGACGTCGCGCTCGTCGACGCGCTCACGAAATCGGTCACCGCCAAGCTCGGCGAAGGCGCGGCGCAGGCGCTGTTCCGCGACGAGTACCACCACCGCGGCGAGCACTCGATCGAGTTCCAGATGGTCTGGCTGCGCCACATCTGGAAGGGGCGCGCCGACGGCGTCAAGGTCATCCCGATCCTGTGCGGCTCGCTCCACGATCAGGTCGAGAGCGGCAAGCCGCCGCGCTCCGACGCGCGCCTCGACGCCGTGCTCTCGTCGCTGAAGGAGCTCGTCGCCGGCCGCTCCGTCCTGTGGCTGGCCGGCGCCGACCTCGCGCACGTCGGCCCGCGCTTCGGCGACGCCGACGCCCTCGACGCCACCGACCGCAGCTCGCTCGAGCGCCGCGATCAGGAGACGCTCGCGCACGCCGCGCGCGGAGACGCGGCCGGCTGGTTCGACGAGATTCGCAAAGAGCGCGACCGCCGTCGGGTCTGCGGCCTGCCGCCCATCTTCGCCATGCTCGAGAGCGCGCAACCCGGCCCCGGCAAGCTGTGCGCGTACGCGCAGTGCCCGGCCGACGACGAGGGCGGCTCGATCGTCTCGATTGCTTCACTCGTGTACGGCTGATCGGGTAAGGTAACCGCCATGTTCATCTGGGACGAGAAGCCGAAGAGCTTCCAGAACACCAACGAGCGGCGCCGCGCCATGTACCGCCGCGAGGTCGAGGACCGCGCCGGCCTGCTCCTGCGCCTCGGCTACGCCTCCAAAGACGTCAAGAGCCGCCTTCGCAAGAGCGTCGACTGGGACTTCGACATGCACAAGTCACCCGATCACGCGGACGACGTCGACCGCATCGTCGACGACGTCTACAAGCGCAACCAGAAATAGCCTAAGGAGATCCCCATGAGGATTGCAGCGCTGTTCATGACCGTCGCGCTCGTCGCCGGCTGTGGCATCGACAAGGAAGTGTACGAAGCCAAGGTCGCCGAGCTCAACAAGACCAAGGCGCAGCTCGACCAGCAGACCAAGGACGCCGCCGAGGCCCGCCGTCGCTGTGACGAGACCCAGGCCAAGCTCGACGCCGAGAACATGGCGATGAAGCAGCGCCTGCAGGCGCTCGGTCAGGACATGTCGAAGCTGTCGGGAGACATGGCGACGGCGCAGAAGCGCATGTCCGAGATGCAGAAGCAGCAGGAGCTCGCCGAGAAGCGCGCCGCGCAGTATCGCGACATGATGTCCAAGTTCCGCTCCATGATCGACGCCGGCAAGCTCCAGGTCGAAATCCGCGACGGCCTCATGCTCGTCAAGCTGCCCGACAACATCCTCTTCGATCCGGGCAAGACCGAGATCAAGCAGGCGGGCAAGGATGCCATCGCGCAGGTCACGCAGATCTTGTCGGGCATCGAGGGCCGCAAGTTCCAGGTCGCCGGCCACACCGACAACATTCCGATCAAGAGCGCCAAGTACAAGTCGAACTGGGAGCTCTCGACGGCGCGCGCGGTCGAGGTCGCCAAGCTGATGATGTCGGACGGTATGGATTCCAAGCGGCTCTCGGCCGCCGGCTATGCCGAGCAGCGCCCGGTCGCCGACAACGGCACCGACGACGGACGCCGCGCCAACCGTCGCATCGAGATCGTCGTGCAGCCGAACATCGAAGACCTGCCGAACATGGACGATCTGAACAAGCCCACCGCCGCTCCGACGTCGTAACGCGCCGCGCCAACACCCCCCTTGACTCCAGGTCCGCTCCGGGTTACATCCCGCTCGAACTGGATCGAGGATCCCTGCTTGAGTCCCCACGCGATTGCTGAGCTGGCCAAGGTACCTTCCCTGAAAGATCGATGGGTTGCGATAGATCCGCGCGGTAGCACGCCGGAACGCGACACCCCGCTCAAGGTCGCCCTGCAGTCGGGCGCCGTGGTCGTCGATGCCGACGACGAGCTGGACGTTCTCTGCGCACGTCTCAACGCAGCGAAGCGCACCTCGCTGACGATCGTCTACGCCGGCAACAAGTAGCCTAATCCCTACGGATTTTCGGGTTTCGGAGCCGCATCCCAGATTTCGATGCGGGTGGCCTTCTCGCGCTTTTGCAGCGTGAAGGGCAGGTCCTGCTCGACCTTCGGCCCGCGGTACTGCGGAAATTTCAGCCCCTCGACGATGCCCCTGGCGCACTCGAGCGCGGCCTTGGGGGCGTTGCCCGTGGCGGTGACGCCCCCGGTGTAGCCGGGCTGCTCGACGACGTAGTGCACCTTGATGGCGAGGTCGCCAGCCGGGACCTCGGGACCGGCGAAGCAGCTCGGCAGCTGCTTGAGCGCCCCGTCGAGAACGCGATTGAACTCCGCGGCGCGCGGTCCGCGCGGATCGCCGTTGATCGTTCCGCCGTCGGGCATGCGCGCCGTGCTCTTTGGCGCCAGCGTCGGCTCGTGGAGCGGATTCGCCACGCCGGCGAGATCTTCCGCCGGCGCGTTCACCACCGGCACCGCTGCGACCCGCGCGTTGTCACTCTCGTACGCGGGCGCGTCGTGCGTTCGTTTACAGCCGCACAAAACCACGATTGCCACGAGCGAAAGACGCCTCATCCGGACACCGTAAACGTCGCCGCCGCGCCACGCAAATCGGCTCGCCTGTGCTAGCCTTCAACTGCTTTGCTCATCTGCCCGACCTGCAAGACGCACTTCGGGGGCGAGGAGCACTTCTGTCCCAGGGACGGATCGCCCCTCGCTACGCCGGCGAGCGACCGCGAACCGGCGGCCGATCCGACAGCCGATCGGCTGATCGGTCGCGTGCTTGGCGGGCGCTACCGCCTGCTCGAGCGGCTCGGCCAGGGCGGCATGGGCACCGTGTATCGCGCCACCCACACGCTGATGGACAAGCCGGTGGCAGTGAAGATTTTGCGCGCCGAGCTGGCCACCGACGCCGAGGCGGTCGCGCGCTTCCACCGCGAGGCGCGCTCGGCCTCGCGTCTCGACCACGATCACTGCATCCGCGTCACCGACTTCGGTCAGTCCGACGACGGCCTCTTGTTCCTCGTGATGGAGCTCCTCGACGGGCACAGCTTGTCCTATGTCACGCGGCGCGGCCCGGTCCCCGCGGCGCGGGCCGCTGCCATCGGCGTCGCCATCGCCGAGGCGCTCGCTCACGCGCACGAGGCCGGCATCATCCATCGCGACCTCAAGCCCGACAACGTCTTCCTGGCGCGCCGCGCCAAGGGCGGCGAGATGGTCAAGGTGCTCGACTTCGGCCTCGCCAAGCTCGCGTCGGACTCGGCGCTGGGGCCGTCGATCACGCGCGACGGCACGGTCTTCGGCACGCCCGAGTACATGGCGCCCGAGCAGGCCGAAGGCGCGAAGCTCGACAGCCGCACCGATGTCTACGCGCTCGGCGTCATCCTCTATCAGCTCGTGTGCGGCGAAGTTCCGTTCAAGTCGTCGAACTTCGTCGCGCTTCTGACCAAGCAGGTCTCGGAGCCGCCGGTCTCGCCGCGCGCGCGCCGGGAGGATCTCGATATCCCGCCCGGCCTCGAGATGATCATCCTGCGCTGCTTGGAGAAGGGGCGCGACGATCGCTATGCGACGGCCGCCGAGCTGGCCGACGCGCTCGAACCATTCGCCGCGCCCGACTCGTCGCAGTCGATCCTCCTGCCGACGCGCCGCGAGATCTCGCACGCGGGCCCGCTGCCGCGCGGACGCGCCGGCGACCACTCGACGACGCGCGACATGGCGGTGCCGACGC
>JAQBQH010000108.1 GCA_028287105.1 Myxococcales bacterium | reverse complement strand
GACGCCGCGGCCGCCGCCGGACGTGGGCTCGCGTTCGTCGCCTGGGGCACCGGCCGCGTCGAGCCGCGACAGGCGCGGCGACACTCCGAGGAGCTGGCCCTGCTCGGCGCGGCCGGCGTTCCCGTCGACGGCAACGCGCGCGTCGTCGCCGACGCCGACGCGGTCCTCGCCTACGTCGCCGAGATGCAGGCGCGCCGCCACGCGCTCGGCTTCGACATCGACGGCGTGGTCATCAAGGTCGACGCGCTGGCGCTGCGCGACGAGCTGGGCGCGACCGCCAAGGCGCCGCGCTGGGCGGTGGCCTACAAGTTCCCCGCCGAGGAGCGCACCACGCGCATGCGCCGCATCATGGTCAACACCGGACGCAGCGGCAAGGTGACCCCATTCGCCGTCCTGGAGCCGGTCCTCGTCGGTGGCGCGACCGTCTCCTTGGCCAATTTGAACAACGAGGACGACGTCGCGCGCAAGGATCTGCGCGAAGGCGACCTCGTCGTCGTGCGCCGCGCCGGCGACGTGCGGCCCGAAGTGGTCGCGTCCGTCGTCGAGGAGCGCCCCGCCGATTCGACGCCGTGGCAGTTTCCGCAGAGCTGTCCGTCGTGTGCGACCGCGCTGGTGCGCAAGCCCGGCGAGGCGGACTGGCGCTGCCCCAACCGGCGCGGCTGCCGCTCGCAATCGGTCGAGTGGCTCGATCACTTCGCCGAGGTCCTCGAGATCGACGGCCTCGGACACGCCACCGCGTGGGCGCTCCTCGAGCAGGAGATCGTGCGCGACCCCGGCGACCTGTTCGCGCTCGATACGGAGACGCTGCTCGCCCTGCCCGGCGTGGGCAAGAAGACGGCGGCGAAGCTGCTCGCCTCGATCGATCGCGCGCGCGCGCAACCGCTGTGGCGCGTGCTGGTGGCGCTCAACATCCGCCACGTCGGCCCCACGACCGCGCGCACCCTGGCGCGGGCGTTCCCGTCGCTGGAGGCGCTGCGCGCCGCCGACGTCGAGGCGCTCACCAAGGCCGAAGGCATCGGCGAGATCGTGGCTCGCTCGCTGCACGATTGGTTCGCCGAGGCCGACAACGGCGCGCTGGTGGCCAAGCTCGAGCGCGGCGGCGTGCGCGCCGAGGCCGACGCCGCCACCGGCCCGCTCAGCGGCAAGACCATCGTGCTCACCGGCGAGCTGGACTCGATGCCGCGCGAAGAGGCCACCCGCCGCGCCGAGGACGCCGGCGCCGTCGTGGCCTCGGGCGTGAGCAAGCGGACCGACTTCGTCGTCGCCGGCCGCGACGCCGGCGCCACCAAGACCAGACGCGCCGCGGAGCTCGGCAAGGAGATCATCGACGAGGCGGAGTTTTTGCGTCGCCTCGGGTAGGATGCCGCCATGTCGCATCCCTGGCACGACGTGGAGATCCCGGACGACGCGGGGCTGGCGGGCGAGTTCCCGGTCATCGTCGAGATCCCCAAGGGCTCGAAGAACAAGTACGAGCTGGACAAGAAGACCGGGCTCCTCAAGGTCGACCGCGTCCTCTTCTCGGCGGTCCATTACCCTGCCAACTACGGCTTCGTGCCGCGCACGCTCGAGGAAGACGGCGACCCCGCCGACGTCCTGGTGTTGGGGCAGGACTCGATCGTCCCACTGGCGCTCGTCACCGCGCGCGCCATCGGCGGCTTCGAGATGCGCGACGAGCATGGCGTCGACACCAAGATCATCGCCGTCCATGTCAACGATCCGGCGGTGCGCGATTATCAGACGCTCGACGAGCTGCCGTCACACGTCCTGGCCGAGATGCGCCGCTTCTTCGAGGACTACAAGGTCCTGGAGCAGAAGCCGGTCGCCGTCGGTGCCGACCTCACGCGCGCCGAGGCCGTCGACGTGTTGCGTCGGGCCGCGGCGCGCTATCGCGAGGGTCACCCGTAGATCTCCCGCACGCCTCTTGCTACATTGAAGGAGGTGCGTTTCGCGCTGCTATCCCTGGGAATTCTGGTCACGACCGCCACCGCTCGCGCCGATTCGCGCGGCGATGCGCTGCTCGCCCGCGCCCGTGCCACCGAGCAGGCGCAGCTGGCCGCGCTGGCGGGGACGACCCTGCAGATGCAGACCCGCGGCACGCTGCGCGACGGCAAGACCACCCACACTCTCGAAGCGATGCGCCACCTCGCCGTCGGCAGCGACGGCAAGATCAGCAACGACTTCGTGTGGGGCAAGATCGACGGCGAGTCGCGCGACGAAGCCGGGCTGCGTCAGGCGTCGGGCGCGCCCAAGAAGCCGCGCGGCCAGGCCGAAGCGCTCACCGTCGCCTTGGCTCCGCTGACCGCCGGCGACGTCGACGTCACCCCCGTCGGGCCCACCGCCGGTGGGTATCTTTTGCGCTGTGACGTCCGCCGCGACGCCGCCGTCGCGCGCATCGACCTCGTCGTCGACGTCAACACCGGCAAGAAGCTCGCGGCCACGCTCCACCCCGCCGGCAAGCTCATCAAGCTCGCCGATCGCGCCGACATGATCCTGACCTACGCCGACGACGGCACGCCGGCCGCGCTCCATTCGCTCTTCGCCGCGCGCGTCCTCTGGGTCGACCGCGCCGCCGACCTGACGACCACGCGCCTGCGCTGAGCGCCCCGCCCCCGCGCATCAGGACTGCACCCGGTTGTCAGCTACCGCGGAGTCCCTAGACCTATAGTAATGAGTGCAACGCGACGGAGCCTGACGCTGCTCCCACGCACGGTGCGCGCCGACCGCATCGTCCGCTCGGTGTGCCCATATTGCGCGGTCGGCTGCGGCCAGCTCGTCTACGTGGAGAACGAGCAGATCACGAACATCGAAGGCGATCCCGATTCGCCCATCTCCGAAGGCTGCCTGTGCCCCAAAGGCTCGGCGACCTATCAGCTCGTCACCGGATCGCATCGGGTGCAGCAGGTGCTCTACCGCCGCCCCTTCTCGACGCACTGGGAGACGCTGCCGCTCGAGCAGGCGATGGACATGGTCGCCGAGCGCGTCAAGGAGACGCGCGATGCGACCTGGCAGGATCGCGACGAGAAGGGACAGACGCTCAACCGTACCCTCGGCATCGCGCACCTCGGCGGCGCCACGCTCGACAACGAGGAGAACTACCTCCTCAAGAAGCTCTACACCTCGCTCGGCATGGTGCAGATCGAGAATCAGGCGCGAATATGACACTCCTCGACGGTCCCCGGTCTGGGGATCACGCTCGGTAGAGGCGGCGCCACCACCTTTCAACAGGATCTGCAGAACTCGGACTGCATCATCATCCAGGGCTCGAACTTCGCCGAATGCCATCCGGTCGGGTTTCGCTGGGTGATGGAGGCGCGGCGGCGCGGCGCGACGATCATCCACATCGACCCGCGCTTCACGCGCACCAGCGCCATGGCCAACCTGCACGTGCCGATTCGCGCCGGCACCGACGTCGCGTTCCTCGGCGGCATCGTGCGCTACATCCTCGAGAACGAGCGCTACTTCCGCGACTATGTCGTCGCCTACACCAACGCCGCGACGCTCATCAAAGAGGAGTTCCAGGACACCGAGGATCTCGACGGTCTCTTCAGCGGCTGGGATCCCAAGGGCGGCCATTACGACGTCGAGAGCTGGCAATACGAAGGCACCTCCGACACCGTGCCTGCCGCCGGCCACAAAGAGATCTTCGCCGAGAAGGGCGCCGGCATTCCGCGCAAGGATCGCGGCCGCGACGTCCTCGACGAGAAAAAGGACGAGACGCTGCAGCATCCGCGCTGCGTCTTTCAGCTCCTCAAGCGCCACTTCGCCCGCTACACGCCCGAGATGGTCGAGCGCATCACCGGCTGCCCGCAGGAGCTGTTTTTGAAAGTCGCCCAGACGTTGTGCGACAACTCGGGCCGCGATCGCACCTCCGCGTTCGCCTACGCCGTCGGTTGGACCCAGCACTCCATCGGCGTGCAGTACATCCGCACCGCCGGGATCATCCAACTCCTCCTCGGCAACATCGGTCGCCCCGGCGGCGGCATCATGGCGCTGCGCGGGCACGCGTCGATTCAGGGATCGACCGACATTCCGACGCTCTACAACCTGTTGCCCGGCTACCTGCCCATGCCGCACGCCGAGCATGCGCCCGACCTCGCCGCGTACATCCACGGCAACGAGGCCGCGACCAATTGGTGGAGCGAATTCTCGAAATACGTCAAGTCGCTCCTCAAGGCGTGGTGGGGCGCGGCGGCCGATGCGTCGAACGACTTCTGCTTCGACTATCTACCGAAGCTGACCGGCAACCACGCGCACATGGTGACGGTCAAGGATATGGCCGACGGACATGTGTCGGGCTACCTGGTCGTGGGCGAGAACCCCGTCGTCGGCTCGCCGAACGGAGCGCTCCAGCGACGAGGATTGCGCCGCGCCAGGTGGCTGGTGGTGCGCGACTTCCAACCCACCGAGACGGCGGAGTTCTGGCGCACGTCGCCGGAGCACGAACGCGGCGAAGTGCGCGCCGAAGAGATCGGCACCGAGGTGTTCTTCTTCCCGGCGGCGGCACACACCGAGAAGGACGGCACCTTCACCAACACGCAGCGGCTCCTGCAGTGGCACCACAAGGCGATCGATCCGCCCGGTGACGCGCGCAGCGATCTGCACTTCGCCTTCCATCTCGGGCGACGCCTGAAGGCGCTCTACGCCGACTCGCGCGAGCGGCGCGACGAGCCGATCCAGCGGCTCACCTGGGACTATCCGACCGAGGGGCGGCACGACGATCCGTCGGCGGAGGCAGTGCTGCGCGAGATCAACGGCTACACCGTCGCCGACGGCAAACCGGTTTCGGGATTCACCGAATTGAAAGCCGACGGCTCGACGGCGTGCGGCTGCTGGATCTACGCCGGCTGCTACGCCGAAGGGGTCAATCAGACGGCGCGCCGAAAGTCGCATCGCGAGCAGATCTGGGTCGCCCCCGACTGGGGCTGGGCCTGGCCCGCGAATCGCCGCATCCTGTACAACCGCGCATCGGCGGATCCCGACGGCAAACCGTGGTCCGAGCGCAAGCGCTACGTCTGGTGGGACGAAAAGGCGCTGAAGTGGACCGGCTCCGACGTGCCCGACTTCATCGTCGATCGACCGCCGAGCTATCGCCCCAACAAGCGCGCCAAGGGGCTCGACGCCATCGGCGGCAACGATCCGTTCCTCCTGCAGGCCGACGGCAAGGGGTGGCTGTTCGCGCCGAGCGGCATGATGGACGGGCCGATGCCGACGCACTACGAGCCGCAAGAGTCGGTCGTGCGCAATCTCCTCTACAAGCAGCAGTGCAACCCCGCGCGTCACGAGTTCCGGCGTCGCGACAACCGCTATCACCGCGCCTTCGACGACCCGCGCTTCCCGCTCGTCATGAGCACGTTCCGCCTCACCGAGCACCACACGGCAGGCGGGATGAGCCGCACGCTGCCCTGGCTGTCGGAGCTGCAGCCCGAGATGTTCTGCGAGATCTCGCCGGCGCTGGCGCGCGCGCGCGGCGTCACCAACGGCGACTGGGCGACGCTGACGACCGCGCGCGGCATGATCGAGTGTCGCGTTCTCGTCACCGAGCGCATGACGCCGCTGGCCATCGACGGGCGGCGCATCGAGCAGGTGGGCGTGCCGTGGCACTGGGGCGCGGTCGGCCGCGTGCGCGGCGACGCCGCCAACGAGCTCACCGCGTTCGGCGAAGATCCCAACGTCAACATCATGGAGTCGAAGGCGCTGACCTGCGACCTCGTCGCCGGGCGCCGTCCGCGTGGCGAGGCGGGGCGCGAGGCGTTCGCGCGGCTCGACGACGCGTTGACGCTCGACGCCGACGAGCGGCGCGCGCTCGACGAAGAGGGGCTGCGCGGCGCGGGACCGCCTTTGCCGGAGCCGACGCAGATGGAGCCCAAAGGATGAGCAGCGCTCTCGAACGGAAACGTCAGGTCGGCTTCTTCACCGACACCACCGTCTGCATCGGCTGCAAAGCGTGCGAGGTCGCGTGCAAGCAGTGGAACCAGCTGCCCGACGACGGCTTCGTCTTCACCGGGATGTCGTACGACAACACCGCGCACCTCGGCAGCTCGACGTGGCGGCACGTCGGCTTCGTCGAACGGCAGCGGCCGCTGCAGTCGCAGACCACCGGGCTCGGCGCCTTCTCGTGGATCTTCCACTCCGACGTCTGCAAGCACTGTCAGGAGGCGGGCTGCCTCGAGAACTGTCCGACGGGCGCGCTCATCCGCACCGAGTTCGACACGGTCTACGTGCAGCCCGACGTGTGCAACGGCTGCGGCTACTGCGTCGTCGGCTGCCCGTTCGGGGTCATCGACCGGCGCGAGGACGACGGGCGCGCGTGGAAGTGCACGCTCTGCTACGACCGCTTGAAGGCGGACATGGAGCCGGCCTGCGCCAAGGCCTGCCCGACCGACTCGATCGTCTTCGGCGATCTGGCCACGCTGGAGGCGCGTGCGGAGGCGCGCTTGAAGTCGCTGCACGCCGACGGAGTCTCGGAGGCGCGCCTGTACGGGCGCGATCTCGACGGCGTCGGCGGGACCAACGCGTTCTTCCTGCTCGTCGACGAGCCGGAGGTCTACAACCTGCCGCCCGATCCGGTCGTGCCGCAGCGCACGCAAGGCGAGAGCTGGCGCATGGTCGGCGTGGGCGCGTTGGCGATGGCGGCGCTGGCGCTGGGCGCGGTGTTGAGCGCGCGCGGGAGGCGATGATGGAGATCGGCGCGGACGGTAAGGTGACGGCCCTGGGCAGAGGCGAAGCGGCGCAGATGCAGGTGCGCAACAAGGCGGGCGAGCGTCCCGTCGGGCGCGACGTGTCGCAGCTCGAGCCGACGCAGGCGCTGACCGCCGACGCCGCCGGCCCGAGCTACTACG
>JAQBQH010000063.1 GCA_028287105.1 Myxococcales bacterium | reverse complement strand
GGCGTAGAGGGGCCGCGTCGCGCGAAGCGCGACCAGGGCGGCCCCGATGGAGGAGCACGCCGCGCAGCGGCGACTGCGACGGATTCCGACGCCGGGAGGTCGCCTCACTGCGTCCGCGACCCCAGCCGTCCCAAACTAGCGGCTGGTCTTCTTCAGCCCGAACTCGGCGAGGCGTAGCTCGAGGACGCGGCGACTGGTGCCGAGGCGGCGGGCGATCTCTTCGTTGGGGCGGTCGCCCCAGGCGGCGAGCGCCTTGACGAGGAGCTGGCGCTCGAGCTCCTTGGTGACGCTGACGAGCCGCGTCCAGCCGTCCTGGGTCGCGGGGCCGATGAGCGCCTCGAGGCTGGGCGGCGGCATGGCGCGCGTCGTCGACGGCAGCGGCAGATCGCCGGGGACGATCTCGTCACCCTCGGCGAAGACGGTGGCGCGCTCGATCAGGTTCTCCAGCTCGCGGACGTTGCCGGGGAACGAGTATCCGGAGAGCGCCTCGAACGCGGCCGGCGAGAGGCGCTTGCGCGGCAGGCCCAGCTCCGCTGCCTTCTCGACGAGGAACAGCTCGCACAGAAGACCGAGGTCGCCGTTGCGCTCGCGTAGGGGCGGCGGCGTGACCTCGACGACGTTGAGCCGGTAGTAGAGATCTTCGCGGAAGCGCCCTTCGGCGATGGCGCGCGTCAGGTTCTGGTTGGTGGCGGCGATGACGCGCAGGTCGACGTGGATGGTGTCGAGACCGCCGACCCGCTCGAAGCTGCGCGCCTCGAGCGCGCGCAAGAGCTTGGTCTGCAGCGCCGGCGACATGTCGCCGACCTCGTCGAGGAGGATGGTGCCGCCGTCGGCCTGCTCGAGGCGCCCGATCTTGGTCTTGTGGGCGCCGGTGAAGGCGCCGCGCTCGTGGCCGAACAGCTCCGACTCGAGCAGCTGCTCGGAGAGGGCCGCGCAGTTGACGGCGACGAAGGCGCGCTCGCGGCGCTTGGAGATGGCGTGGATGGCGCGCGCGATCAGCTCCTTGCCGGTGCCGCTCTCGCCCGTGATGAGGACGGTGGTGTCGGACTCGGCCGCTTTTTGTACGACGCGGAAGAGCTTGCGCATCGACTCGGAGCTGCCGACCATCTCGCCGAGGCGATCGGCGGCGCCGGCGCGCAGCTGGCGCGCGAAGCGGCTCGGCCGCTGCAGCGAGAGCGCCGAGTCGACGGCCGCGCAGACCTCGTCGTTGGTGAACGGCTTGATGAGGTACTCGTGCGCGCCGAGGCGCATGGCATCGACGGCCGATTGCACCGTCGAGTAGGCGGTCATGAGGATGACCTGCACGTCGAGCCGCGAGGCGCGCACGCGCCGCAGGACCTCGATGCCGTCGATGCCCGGCATCGAGAGATCGCACAGGACGACGTCGGTCGCGTCGCCGAGCTTGAGCAGCGCCTCTTCGCCCGAGCGGGCGGTGTCGACCTCGCGGCGCCCCTCGTCGGACACGAGGATGGCCAGCGAGCGACACATGTTGGGCTCGTCGTCGACGACGAGGACGCGCGGACGGACGGCGCCTGGCAAGGAGGAGATCATAGTCGCGACAGCGGGATTCCCCAGTTGAAGTGGATGCGCCCCGGGTAGTGGCTATACCACGGCGCCGTCTTCCAGCGCTCCTCGGCCAGCCCCTGGTTGAGCGGATAGGCGTACTCGATCGAGAGCGGACCGACCGGCGTCACCAGGCGGAGGAGGCTGATGCCGATGGCGCTCTTGAGGTCGGAGCCGCGCAGCTGATCGAGCCCGTTGGTGATGGCGCCGACGTCCCAGAAGATCGCGCCCGACCACTGCAGCGGCAGGCCGAGGAAGCTTCGGGCGATGGGGAACTGCATCTCGACGGTGTTGAGCATGCGGATGTTGCCGCCCTCGGGGACGATGCGGAATCCGGCGTTGAGACCGAGCGGCGAGATGTTGCTGCGCACCACCTCGTTCTTGAGCGCGTCGGTGTCGTAGCCGCGCGTGGTGGTGTCGCCGCCGGCGTAGAAGCGCTCGACCAGCGGCAACGCGGGCTCGTTGGTGGGGATGCCCTGGTCGTAGCGCAGGTTGCCGAGGAGCGTGAATTGGGCGCCCTTGACCTTGAACGGCAGGATGCCCATGGCCTGGCCGCTCAAGACGACGAACGGGTTGTCGGTGACGAGGTTCTTGTGCGCGTAGCCGACGGCGCCCGAGAGGAGCCAGCCTTTGACGGCAGCCAGCGGATTGGGCAGCCCGTCGGAGCCGACGCGGCGATCCCACACGAGCCCGCTGACGACGCGCGTGGTGATGGTGTTGTCGGCGGCCGAGGCGGCGTCGTTGGAGCCGAGCAGTCGCACGAAGCCGACGTTGAGGTTGGCCTGATAGACGTCGTAGCGTAGATAGGTGCGCAGGCTGGGCGTCAGGTTGCGCGTGATGCCGATCGACGCGCCGACGACCTGGATCTCGCCGAAGCGGTTGGTCACCTCGTTGCGCCACGAGCCCTGCAGATCGAGCCGCCAGCCCGGACCGAGGAGCCGCAGATCGGTGTAGCGCAAGGAGATGCCCCAGGTCACCGGGTGGCGCAGCATGAGCGCGAGGACGGCGACGTCGCCCTTGAGCTCGAGCTGCGAGCCGTAGCCGAGCGCGTTGGCCCACAGGTAGCTCGACGAGGCGTACAGATAGTCGGGCAGGCGGTCCGAGGCGGCACCGACGGCGAAGGTGAGCGAGCCGTAGGCGTCGAGGTAGCGCTCCTGCACGGTGACCAGCACCGGCGCGACCGTGCGCCCGCGCTCGAGGACGCCGACGACGCGCGCGGCGTTGAAGATGAGATGCGTCTGGAGGTTGCGCTCGCCCGCTTCGATCTTGTTGATGTCGTAGAGGTCGCCCGGCTTGAACGGCAGATCGTTGCGAATGGTCGAGCCGTGGGTCTTGAAGTTGCCGCGGATGAGGACCTCGCCGAAGCGCACCTCGGGACCCTCGGTGATGACGTAGCGCAGGACCACGCGGTCGTGCTCCTTGTTCCACGACGACGTCGTCGGATCGATGGTGACGAATGGGTGGCCCGAGCTCTTGTAGACGTCGCCGATGTGGGCGAGATCGTCCTCTTCGGCGCCGCCGGTGTAGGAGCGGCCGGCGCCGAGCTGGACCGCCTTGTAGACGTCGATCTCATCCTTGACGTGCGGGCCGACGAACGCGATCTCGACGTGGTCGACGATCTCGCGCCGCCCCTCCTCGACGAAGAAGCGCACGTAGAGCGCGTGGCCGCCGCCGGCGCCGGAGACGTCGGCACCAAAAGCGCCCAGCGCGTCGAAGGCGGCCGGATCGCGCGCGACCTCCGAGCGCACCTTGACCGCGGGAAAGCCGCGCGACTTGTAGAGCGTGACCAGTCGCTCGGAGTCCTGCTGGAGCTGGAGCTGCGTGACGTAGCCGCCTTCGCCGAGGCCGATGGAGCCGAGCGGCGGGAATGGCTTGGTCTCGAGCTGCGCCTTGTCCTTCAGATCGAGCGCGTCGAAGGTGAGCGGCTGCCCCGACTCGGAGACGATCTCGACCTTCTGCACCTTGAGCTCGGGCCCTTCGTCGATGCTGAAGCTGACCTCCTCCACTTCGTCGCGCGGGCGGCCGGTCGCGGGATCGAGCGGCCCGCGCTTGAGCGCGCGGCGGAAGGTGACGCGCGCTTCGAAGTAGCCGTGCTTCTGATACTCGCGCTGCAGCGCCCGCGCGCTCTCGGTGAGCTCGACCTCGTCGAAGGCGCCGGCGTTGAAGATGGTGAGCTGATCGCGCAGATCGCGTGCGGTGATGGCGCGGTTGCCGACGAACTTCACCTCGACCTTGCGCTTGATGCTGACGCGGACGCGCAAGAGGATGCGATGGGTCTTGCGATCGGCGTCGCGTGCGAAGTCGAAGTCGCACACCACGCGCGCGGCGGGGAAGCCGAGATCGCGCAGCGCCTTTTCCGCTTTGCGCTGGTCCTCGCGCATCTGCGAGACCTTGAAGCGCAGCCAGTGGTGGAAGATGTCGTAGAGCGCCTGCCTCGGCAGATGGTGCTCGCCGTCTTCGTGGTCGTAGCTCGCCTCGACGTCGCCCAGCTTGTACGAGGCGCCGAGGTCGACCTTGACGACCAGATCGATCCAGCGCGGACGCGGCCGGCCGGGCACGCCCAGCATGGCGATGTGCGGCTCGACGACGACGTTGGCCTCGAAGTAGCCCTCGTTGAAGAGGTACTTCTTGACCGCCTCCGCCTCCTCTTGGAGTCGATCGCGCAGCTCCGAGTCCGACGGCAGCGTGTTGCCGGTGCGGAGGCTGAGGTGGCGGATGATCTCGTCGTCGAAGAGCGGCCAGTTGCGCTTGACCACGACGTTGCGCACCACGCGCACCGGCTCGACGGTGAGGCGCAGGCGCACCAGGCCCCCGCCGAGCGGCTCGATCTCGGTGCGCACCTGGCGATAGCCGAGCGCCTTGAGATCCTGGTCGACGCGGTTCTGATCGCTCTGCCCGAACGGCGCACCGGCGGTGAGGCCGAGGAATCCGAGCAGCCGTTCGGCCTTCTCGGTGAGCTCGCCCTGCAGCACCACCGCCGCCAGCCGCTGGGTCTGGCCCGAGGAGCGCGTCGACGTGGTCTCGGGGATGGTCTGGTCGGCGCCTTCCTGCGCACGCAGCGGCAGCGCACTCCCGGCGGCTACCGCGACGACGATGGCGAGAACCCGACGCAAAATGGCGTGGCCACTATAGCCCGACAAAAGCGCCCGAGCGTCAGTAACCGAGCGGGACGCGCAGCTTCAATTCGCCGCGGCCGGAGGTCAACGAGTCCTGCAGGGTCTCGACGCCGCGCGTGAGGTACTCGACGCGTCCGACGCCCGACCACTCGGCGGGGCGATCGGAGAGGCGGAACTCGATCGAGCCGCCGAAGCGGCTGGTGCCGCCGAAGCCGATCTCGCCCTGGCCGCACGCCTTGAACTGGCGGCCGAGGCGCTTGCAGGCGTCGAGCTGGAAGGAGCTGCCGCCGAACTGCACGTTGACCACGTCGAGGCCGATCTGGCGCCGCAACGGATCGGAGATGAACTGGCCGAGCGTGTAGCCGGTGATGGTCTTGGTCACCGTGTCGGTGGCGTTGCCGACGCCCGCCGACGGCGCGCCGGCGGAGTTGCCCTGCACGATGCGCCGCACGTCTTCGGGGCTCTGTCCGGCCACGAGCAGGGCGAGGACCTGGTTGCGCTCCCATCCGTCGAGGGAGCCGAGGTCGAGGCGCGGCGACAGCGCGGTGCCCGACAGCTTCATCCACAAGGTGTGCTGCTGCTCGTTGCGATCGATGTACGGGGTCTCGGCGTAGAGATCGATCGTCGGCGTCTCCTCGGGCAGCTTCTTCTCCGCCTCGAAGCGCACCTGGCCCTGACGCGTGTCGAAGCCGTAGCGGAAGCCGGGCACGTTGATGCGCCCGCCCTCCTCCAAGAGGATCTGGCCGTCGAAGCGCGGCTCCGACAGGTTGCCGGAGATGACCAGCGCCGCGTTGAGCGTGAGGTCGGCGATGTTGTTCTTGATGATGAGCGCGCCGGCCGACTGCGCGGTCAGCGACAGCTTGAGCTGCTCGAGCAGCGGGATGCCCTGCCAGAACGGCTCCGAGGCCTCGGCGGTGCGCGGCTTGAAGATCATGCCGACCAGATCGAACGGCTGCGAGTAGCGCCCCTCGACGATGTTGATGCCGCCGCGCAGGCCGAGCTGGTTGCCGTTGCCGTAGAGCTCGATCGACGGCGAGAACTTCACCGACCAGCCGGCCTGGTGGTAGTCGATCTCGGAGCCGTCGATCCAGACGTCGATGTTCTTGAGCGACAGCTCGTCGCCGAACGAGATGCGGCCGTCGATGGCGGTGATCTTGGAGTCCTCGTCGATCATGCCGTAGAGCGAACGGCACCCCTGCGGCTTGGTGCCGGTGCGCGGGCAGCCGATGGCGACGTCGAAGTTGTCGAGGAAGACGGTGCCGGCCGCGAGCGAGATGTCGCGATCGATCTTGCGCGCGCGGAAGAGGACGTCCTTGACCTCGGCCGAGCCGTGCCACTCGGGATGGCTCCAGACGCCGCCGATGCGCACGTCGAGCTTGATGCTGCCCGAGGCGTCGGCGAGCTGATCCATCCATCGCCACTGGAAGAGCTTGGGCGAAATCTCGCCGGTGACGCTGGCGCGAATGGCGCCAGGGACCCACTGGTTGAGCGCGACCTCGCCCGACGCCTGCGCCAGCTTGCCCTTGTCGGTCGAGAGCACGACCTCGGTGAGGCGGATCGACTGCGGCGTGACGTCGATGCGCCCCGACGGCACCACGAGCGTGAGCTTGCCGTCGAGGCCGCGCGGCACCAGCTCGGCCGGGCCCTTGCCGCCGCCGATCTTGACGTAGCCGGTGACGTCGGGCCGCGCCAGATCGCCGGAGATGGTGAGCTCGACGTTGGCCGGGCCGTGGGTGTGCTCGAAGAGGCCGCGGAAGAAGTACTCGAGCAGCTCGAGGCCGATGCGGCCGCGCATGTAGACGTTGTTCACCTTGCCGACCGAGCCGTGCATGGTGAACTCGCCGATCGACGAGTAGAGGTTGGCCTTCTTGATCTCGACGGTGTGGCCGTCGAAGGTGGCGAGGACCGGATCCTGATTCTTGACGACGAGCCGCTGCGGGCGGCCGGTCTCGTCGGTGGAGGTGAGCGTCAGCGCCAACGCCTCGAGGTTGAGCTTGGCGAAGGTGAAGCCCGACTCGGAATCGATGGTGACCGAGACCTCGCCGGTGGCGAGGCCGCGAATCTCGGCGAGCTGCTGCATCTCGGGGATCAGCTTCTCGAGCGGCAGATTCTTGAAGCGGATGGTGGCGGCCACCGAGACCTTGGGGACCAGCGTCAGGTAGCCGTCGACGGTGACGAGGTTGCCGAAGAAGCTGCCCGAGAGATGAATGGCGTCGGCGCCGGGATCCATGCGCAGATCGCCCTTGCCGAGGAGCACCTCGCGCACCTTGAAGGCGACCAGCGACAGGATGCCGCCGGGGACCGGATGGTCGAGCGTGCCGCCGAGGTGGACGTCGCCCGAGAGCGTGCCGGCGAGCGCGACGGGGACCGACTTGACCCACGGGATGGCGGTGAGCGGAAAGTCGCGCGGCTGCAGGCGCAGATCCATGTCGCCGTTCCAGCCGACCTGGCCGGAGCCGCCGACCGAGCCGCCATGCGCGCGACGCAACGAGAGCTGCTCGACGGTGGCGCCCTCGTCGTCGAAGGCGAGCTTGAGCGCGCCGCCGGTGTAGACGTCGCCCTGCACCTCGAGCCGCGGCAGCGTCAAGGACGCGTGGCCGTGCGGATGCGCGAGCGCGCCTTCGAGATCGACGTCGACGTCGGCCTTGCCCTGCACGCCGAGCCAGCCGGTCAGCGCCGCGACCGAGAGCCCGGTGAGCGTGAGCTGCGCGCGCAGGGTCGGGGTCTCCTTCGGGCGCGTCAGATCGCCGTCGAAGAGGCCCAGCTCCGCCTCACCGGCGATGGTGGCGCCGAGACCGGAGCCCGACAGATCGCTGACCACGAGCGTGCCGGCGCGCAGCGAGAGGTCGCCTTCGAGCTTGTCGATGGTGCGGCGCGCGTAGGACACGTTGGTGGCGGCGGCGTGGAGCGAGAGCTGCGGGCGCGTCAGCTGACCCGAGATGTGGCCGTCGGCGTGCAGGCCGCCGACGCCGAGGCCGGGCGGAGCGCCGAGGCGCACGAGCACCGCCGAGGCGGAGGAGGCGTCGACGGTGAGGCCGGCGTTGACGCGGCTGGTCTTGGGATCGAAGGTGCCGGTAGCGCCGACATCGAGCCCTTCGCCCGCGGCGTGCAGCCCCTTGAGCGTAATCAGCGTCGGGGTGTACTCGGCGTTGCCGGCGATCGAGAGCTTGTGCGGCAGATGTCCGCCGACGCGATTGCGCACCAGCTCGGCGCCGAGACGGGTGAGCTCGATGCGCTCGGGATGGTGGACGAGGTTGCCGGCCAGCTTGACCTTGGCGTCGAGGCGGCCGGCCAGCTCGCCGGCCAGCGACTTCGGCAGATGCGGGATCTCGGCCGGGTCGACGCCCTTCAAGGCGACCAGCGCGCTCCAGCGCGACGGGGCGCGCAGCTCGAGGTCGACGTCGGCGGTCGCTTCGCCGCGCGCCACCTTGCCCGACGCCGGATGGAGCGACAGCTTGCCGTCGTCGAAGTGCAGCCTGGCGGTGCCTTGCGTGAGCTTGATGCCCTCGAGGTTGGCGTCGATGTCGTGGACCTCGCCGTCGACGACCGGATGGGTGAAGGGGCCCACGATGGTGATGCGCGCGCGCGGATCGCCCGAGAGCCACGTCGAGAGCGGCGCCGGCAGCAGCGCGAGCGGGCCGCGGCCGTGCTCGACATCGAGCGTGAGCTTGACGCCGGGATGCTCGGAGTAGGCGTCGACGAGCGTGCCTTCGGCGCGCACCGCCGCCTTGAGCGTGTGGCCGTTGGCGGTGAAGTGCAGGTCCTGGCGCACGTCGCCGTGCACGCCGAACTCGGCCGCGCGCAGCTCCTCGATCGGGAAGTGGTAGTCGCCGAGCTGCAGCGCCGCGATGGGGGCGTTGATCTCGACGAGCCGGAAGAAGAAGTACGGCCCGTTCGGCGTCACCAGCTCGTGCGCCGACGAATACTTGAGGCCGCCCTTGGCGTGGATGCCCTGGAGCTTGCCCCACCAGCTGGGCTTGCCGTCGAGACCGGAGAACCCCATGCCGAAGTCGATGTCGCCGAGCTCCACCTCGTCGACGCGAATGATGACGGCGCCGCCGGTCGACTCGACCTTCTTGCGCGGCGACATCGCGGCGACGATGTTGACCTCGGGCTTGTCCTGACCCCAGGTCGAGCGGGTCGGCGCGATGACGGCCCAGCCGCTCGGGATGTAGCCGCGCGGAAAGTGCAGCGTCAGAAAGAAGTGGCGGCCGCCGGAGAGCGCGGTCTTGACGAGCGAGAGCGCCAGCTCCTGGACGTGCACGTCGGCGTAGGCGACGGGGACCTTGATGACCGGGTTGCCGTCGGGATCGAGGAGCGTGAAGTCTTCGCCGACGGCGTGCGCGGGGGTGTTGAGGCACAACGACGCCAGGCCTCCCCAGTAGGGATAGCGGGCGCGCTTGAGGATGAACTGGCCGCGGTCGACGGCGCCGACCCGCTTGGTGATGAAGTCGCCGAGGACGCCGTCGTTGAAACGGAAATAGGCGATCGTGTACGCGGCCCACAGGACCACGAAGGCCCAGAGGCCGATCTTGAAGAGCAGGCGGAACAGCCGACGCACGTCACTACAACGATAGCACCGCCCCGCTATTCATCCATTATTAGAGGGACGTAGATCACACCGCCCCGCTTACATCGGGAGCGTGAGGGTGAAGCGGGAGCCCTTGCCGAGGCGCGACTCGACGCGGATGGCGCCTTTGTGATCCTCGATGACTCGCTTGACGATGGCGAGGCCGAGGCCGGTGCCGCCGTGGCGGGTCGTGAAGAAGGGGCGGAAGAGCTGGCGGCGCGTCGCTTCGTCCATGCCGACGCCCGAGTCCTCGACCTCGATCTCGACCAGCTCGGCGGCGGGACGGAGGCGCACCGACAGCGCGCCACCCGACGGCATCGCTTCCCGCGCGTTGAGGAAGAGGTTGAGCAGCGCGCGGCGGATCCATTCGGCGTCGGCGTTGACCTTGGGCGAGATCGCCAGCTCGCAGCGGACGTCGATGTGCGCGGCGGAGAGCTCGGGCGCGAGGCGGTCGAGGGTCTGGCGGATGAGCGCGCCGACGTCGGTGGGCTTGAGCGCCGGCTCGGGCGGGCGGGCCAGCTCGAGGAGGCGCCGGACCGTCGCGTCCATGCGGTCGACCTCGTCCTCGATGCAGGCGGTCAGCGTCCGGGTGGCGTCGTCGTGCGCGCGCTGCCGGAGCGCGCCGGCCGAGACCTTGATGATGCCGAGCGGGTTCTTGACCTCGTGGACGATGACGGCGGCGAGCTGACCGAGCGCGGCCAGTCGCTCGCGCATGGCCCGCTCGGCGACGAGCGCGGCGTTGGCCAGCGCCAGCGCGAGCTGCGGCGCGGCGTCGGCGAGCGCGTGCAGGACGCCGTAGCCGTAGACCCCGCCGCGCGGCGCGGTGAAGGCGAGCAGGCCATCGAGGCGGCCGCGTCCGACCAGCGGCACGAGCAGCTCGATGCCGAGGCTGGCGACGGGCGCGCATTCGGCCGCCGCTTCGTCGACCAGATCGCGCACCGCCTGCGGGCGTGGAGTGCCGGTGAGCGCGGCCTCGAAGGCGCCGCCGAGCGGCAGGTGCACGCTGGCGCCGGGGTCGCTGCCGTCGAGCGGATCGCCGGCGCGCCCGACGACGTCGAGGCGGCCGAGGCGAGAGGGCACGAAGAGGAGCACGCCGCGCGCGCGCGTCAGACGCAGGAGCGGCTGCAGCGACACCTCGGCCAGCGACGGCACATCCTCGACCGACGGCAGCGCGCGCAAAAGCTCGAGCAGCGCCGGCATGCGCGAGTCGCGATAGAGCAGCTTGTCGACGATGCGCTGAACGCCGAGGCGCAAGGGGTGGAACAAGACCGCCACCGCCATGGTCAGCGCCACCGCCGAGGTCTGGCCGACGAGCATGGTGGCCCAGTGGCTGGCGACGGCGACGGCCGCGAAGTAGACGCTCAAGACCAGCGCCGTGGCGCCGCCGTAGATGACCGACGCGCGCAGCACGGCGTCGAGGTCGAAGAGGTTGCGCTTCAAGATGGCGTAGGCGATGAGCGCCGGGAAGAGCGCCGAGAGCACCATCGCCTGATCGGCGGTGAGCACGCGCGACGGACCGGCCAGGCGCGACGCGAACTGCCACGCGACGGCGGTGGTGCAGGTGAGCGCGAGGCCGACGAAGATCGACTTGGCGCGGTTGCGCACCGCCGGCGAGGCGCCGCGCGTCATCGAGAGCGCCAGGAGGCCGAGGTCGATGGCGAACTCCACCGACAGCATCGCCGCCGACGCCAGCGACGCGGTGTCGGACATGCGCGGATCGTCGATGGCCCATTGCCGGCAGGCGACGACCGCGAGGCCGACGGCGTAGATGGGTCCGAGGACGCGACGGCGAGCCCAGCGCGGGCGCACCTCGGGGAAGAGCGCGAAGAGGTGGACCGAGAGCGGACCGAGCAGCGGATAGATCAGCCACACGCGCGTGAAGCGCCAGGTCGTGTGGGCGTCGAACATCGAGAGATAGAAGGCGGCGGCGACGAGGCAGAGCGCGCAGCCGAGCGCCGCTTCGCGCGTGCGCTTGTAGCGATAGATGGTGGCGCCGAGGAGGAGGTAGACGAGCCCGATCGAGAACGGCAGGAGGAACGTGGAGCCGAGATCCCACTTGGTCAGGCGCGACAGCGGCACCGTGACCTGGCCACGCGCGCCGTTGGGGTGGACGACGTCGAGCGTGATCTGCGCGTGATCGCGGCGACGGTCGAGCGCGGCGGCGATGGAGGGGCCGCCGCCGACCCGCTCGCCGTCGACGCCGATGATGACGTCGCGCACGCGCAGCCCCGCCTGGCGCCCGGCCCAGTGCGCGCGCCACAGCGAC
The DNA here is from genome assembly GCA_028287105.1 of Myxococcales bacterium. Classification (GTDB taxonomy): domain Bacteria; phylum Myxococcota_A; class Polyangia; order Palsa-1104; family Palsa-1104; genus JAQBQH01. The sequence goes on along the minus strand of JAQBQH010000063.1, from coordinate 11,426 downwards.
GTGATGGCGCCCGACCGATACACGAAGAAGCCGCCGAACGGGGTGTCGTACGCGAGCGCGCGCGAGCCGACCACCGCGCCGAGCGCCACCAGACCGAAGACGGCGAGCGCGAGCACCGCGATCTGGAGGCGGGCGCGACTCATTCGACGAGGCTCATCTTGCGGGACTCGTTCGCTGAATCGTCGTATAGTCCGGTCCGACCATTCTTGGTGCCGAGGAATAACACATGAAGCGCGCCGTCGTCTGTTGCGCCCTCGTCGTGGTGGCCGCCCTCGCGGTCGGATCTTGCGGTCCGTCGAGCAATGGCCCCGGCACCCACGGCGGGACCGATGGCGGCACCGGCGGCAACGCCTGCACCGCGCCGCCGACTGACACCGACGGGGACGCCATCAGTGACAACGACGAAGGCGCCGCCGAGAAGCCGCCGCGCGACACCGACGGCGACGGCACGCCCGACTACAAGGATCTCGACTCCGACAACGACGGCATCCCCGACGCGGTCGAGGGGCGCAACTTCAACCCGTGCACGCCGCCGGTCGACAGCGACCTGGACGGCAAGCCCGACTTCCAGGACCTCGACTCCGACTCGGCCTCGAATGGTACGGTCGGAGATCGCGAAGAGGCGGGCGCCGATCCGCTGCATCCCGTCGACACCGACGGCGACGGCCTGCCCGACTACCTGGACGACGACAACGACGGCGACAACATCAAGGACCTCGTCGAGCTGACGCCGATCGGTCAGCCGGTGGCGGCGACGAAGCTCGCCGACGCGCCCGACACCGATGGCGACGGAATCCCCGACTTTCTCGACACCGACTCGGACGGCGACACGGTGGCGGACATCGCGGAAGGCAGCGTCGACACCGACGGTGACGCGACGGCGAATTTCCGCGACCTCGACTCCGACAACGACTGCATCCCCGACGCGCTCGAGGCGGGCGACGCCGATCCGGCCACGGCGCCGGTCGACTCCGACGGCGACGGCACGCCCGACTTCCTCGACACCGACACCGACAACGACGGCCTCGTCGACGGCAAAGAGGACAAGAACTGCAACGGCATCACCGACGCCTGCGAGACCGATCGCAAGAAGGTCGACACCGACGGCGACATGGTGAGCGACCTCATCGAGTACCAGGACTGCGCGGTCAAGTCGCCGGCGCAGCAGCAGGCGACGATGTGCCAGTGCGACGGAGCGAACCCGGCGTCGAGACCGCTCACGCACGGCGACTTCGTCTTCGTCGTCGACTACATGATGGCGCCGGCGCCGACGGTGGAGACGCTCAGCCTCGGCACCGACGTCAGCCAGGCGGACGTCATCTTCTCGTTCGACTCGACCGGCTCGATGGGCAATGCCATCGCCAACCTCAAGACGAAGCTGGCGGGGTTGGTACCGACCATTCGGCAGAAGGTGTCGAGCATCGCGTTCGGCCTGGTCGACTTCCAGGACTTCCCGGCGCTGCACGGCGGCGACGTCACCTGCCGCTACGACTATCGCATCACGACGGCGAACACGCCGGCGGGCATCAGCGCCATGCAGGGCGCGCTCAACAATTTGTCGACGGGGCCGGGGATCGGCGGCGATCCGCCGGAGGCCGGTTGGGAGGCGCTCTACTCCATCGCCGGCGGCCCGGCCATCAACATCACCGGCTATTCGAGCGTGTTCAACCTCGCGGCGACGACGCCCAATCCCGCGCCGGCCGGCGAGGCGCAGGGCACGGCCGGCGGCGCCGGATTCCGCGGCGGATCGGTGCCGATCATCGTCACCGTCAGCGACGCCGAGTGGCACGACGCGCCCGGCAGCCTCGTCGCCGGCGACACCGAGAGCGGCCTCAACGTCTACGGCTCGGGGCAGAACGGCGCGCCCAGCCGGCGCGCGGCGATCACGCGCACGCAGGCGCTCAACGCCCACGTCGTCGGCATCGCCGGCCATGGCACCGGCGCCACCGGCGCTCCCAAGGCGCACATGATCCCGACGGCGAACGAGACCGGCGCCGTCGTCGCACCGGCTGACTTCGGACCGGTTGGCGTGCGGCCGGCCGGCTGCGCGCTCACCGACTGCTGCACCGGCGACAGCGGCGCGGGCGAGGCGGCGCAAGGGGGCCTGTGCCCGCTCGTCTTCTCGTTCGACGATGCCAACGGCAACGGCGTCTCCGACGGCGTCGTCTCCGCGATCGTCGCGCTCGCCAACGGCCTCAAGTTCAACATCCACGTCGAGGCCACCGACGTCGACCCGCTCACCGTCGACCGCTTCGTCTTGAAGTTGATCCCGAACCTCTCCGGCGCCGGACCGGCGGCGATGTGCATCACCATGACGCCGACGCCGCTCGAAGATAACTTCACCGGCCCCAAGGCGGGCGCCGGCGGCGACGGAACGCTCGACACCTTCCCCGGCATCGGGGGCGGCCTCAAGATCTGCTTCGACGTCATCCCGAAGATGAACACCACGGTCATGAACACCGACCAGCCGCAGTTCTTCCACGCGCAGCTCCAGGTCAAGGGCGTGGCCGGCGGCAACACCGTGAATCTCGGCACGCCGCGCGACGTCTTCTTCCTCGTCCCGCCCAAGATCAAGAACGGCCCGATCCCATAAAGATCACGTGCTAGATTCCCCGGTCCATGGCGGACACGGAGGCGCTCTATCTCGTCGACGGCTCGGGGTTCATCTTCCGCGCCTATCACGCGCTGCCGCCGCTGACGACGAAGTCGGGGCTGTCGACCGGCGCCGTGTACGGCTTCACGCAGATGCTCATCAAGCTGGAGACCGACCATCGGCCGTCGCATCTGGCGGTGGTGTTCGACGCCGGCTCGCACTCGTTCCGTAACGAGGTCTATGCCGAGTACAAGGCGAACCGCACCGAGGCGCCCGACGACTTGAAGCCGCAGTTCGGCCTCGTGCGCAAGGTGGTCGAGACCTTCAACATCCCGGTGCTCGAGGCGATCGGGTGCGAGGCCGACGATCTGATCGCCGCGCTCGTCAGGCAGGCGCGCGAGCAGGGTCAGCGCGTCGTGGTGGTGTCGTCGGACAAGGACCTCATGCAGCTCGTGTGCGACGGCAAGGTCGTCCTGCACGACACCATGAAGAACGTGCCGCACGGCTTCACCTACAACGAAAAAGAGGTGATCGAGAAGTTCGGCGTGCCGCCGTCGCGGCTCGGCGACGTGCTGGCGCTCATGGGCGACTCCGTCGACAACGTGCCGGGCGTGCCGGGCATCGGCCCCAAGACCGCCGCCGCCTTGATCCAGGCGTACGGCTCGATCGAGAACCTGCTCGCGCACGTCGACGACATCGCCAACATACCCGGGCTGCGCGGCGCCAAGAGCGTGGGCGAAAAGGTCAAGGCGCACGTCGAGTCGGTGCGGCTGTCGCGGCAGCTGGTGTCGCTCGACGACCAGGTCGAGGTGCCGGTGCCGCTCGATGCGCTGCGCCGGAAGGAGCCCGACATGGCGCGCGTCGAGACGATGCTGCGCGAGCTGGAGTTCTTCCGACTGCTCGAGCGGCTCAAGCCCATCGCGCACAAGCCGCCCACGTACAATGTCGACGCGCAGGGACAGGCGACGGCGCCGGTGAGCGCGCCGGCGAATGGCGCGTCCCCGACGGCAGCGACGGGAGCCACGGCAGCGACGGTAGGTGCGACCGCGACGGCAGGTGCGACCGCGAGCGGCGGTGGGCCGGCCGCCGCGACGCCGGCCGTCGTCGAGCCGCCTCTGCACATCGAGATCGGCAAGGCGCCGCCGCAGATCATCACCAGCGAGGACGAGCTGCGCGCGCTGGCCTCGGAGCTCCTGCGCACGAGCGAGCTCGGCGTCGTGTTCGAGTCGACGGCGGCGTCACCGTCGTCGCAGCTGGGCGCGGCGCTCATCGGCTTCGGGCTGGCGTCGCCGGGGCGCCCGTCGGTGTACGTGCCGGTCGGCCATCGCTACCTCGGCGTGCCGGCGCAGCTCGACGCGCACAAGGCGCTCGACATCCTGTCGCTGGTGCTCGGCGCCGGCCAGCCGCGCAAGCACGTGCACGGCCTCAAGGACGCCATCGTTCTGCTCGGCCGCTACGGCGCGCGCATGGGCGGCGTCGCGTCCGATCCGCAGATCGCGTCGTACCTGCTCGACCCCAATCAGGAGCACGACGTCTCGTCCCTGTGCGGGCGCCGCTTCAACGCCGCCATCGACGGCCGCTCCACCCTCCTCGGCACGGGCAAAAAAGCGCTCGCCTACGACTCGCTCGAGATCGAACGAGCCGCCCGCTACGCCGCCTGCCAGGCCGAAGGGACACTCGCCGTCGGTGCGCTCCTGCGCGCCGAGCTGGAAGCGGCCGGGATGGTCAAGCTGCTCGACGAGATCGAGCTGCCGCTGGCGCGCGTCCTCGCCATCATGGAGCAGTCGGGCGTGCGCCTCGACACCGCATGGCTGCAGAAGCTCGGCACCGACGTCGACGCCAAGATGCACGAGATCGAAAAAGAGGTGCAGGCGCTGGCCGGCAACGAGATCAACCTCGGCTCGCCCAAGCAGCTGCAGGAGCTGCTCTTCGACAAGCTCGGCCTGCCCGGCATCAGGCGCACCAAGACCGGCTGGTCGACGGACGCGGACGTCCTCGAGGAGCTGGCTCCGCTCAACCCGATCGCGGCGCGCATCCTCGACCACCGCGTGCTCGCCAAGCTCAAGGGCACCTATATCGACGCCCTCCCCGCGGTCGTCGATCCGCGCGACGGCCGGCTGCACACCTCGTATCGCCAGACCGTCGCCGCCACCGGCCGGCTCTCGTCGACCGAGCCCAACCTGCAGAACGTCCCCATCCGCACCGATCTCGGCAAGGAGATCCGCCGCGCCTTCATCGCCGCCGACGGCTGCCTCCTCATCGCCGCCGACTACTCGCAGGTCGAGCTGCGCGTCCTGGCGCACCTGTCGAAGGACCCGGTGCTCCTCGACGCGTTTTCCAAGGATCAGGACATCCATCGCCGCACCGTCATCGAGATGTTCGGCGAGGACAAGGCCGACGACTCCAGGCTCCGCTCCGTCGCCAAGATGATCAACTACGGCATCGTCTACGGCCTGTCCGACTTCGGCCTGGCGCAGCGGCTCGGAATCGAGCGCGCCGACGCCAAGCGCTACATCGAGGGCTACCTCAAGACCTACGCCGTCCTCGACAAGTACATGAACCGCATCATCGAGGACGCCTACCGCGACGGCGGCACCCGCACCCTCATGGGCCGCTTCCGCCCCATTCCCGAGCTGCAGGCGCGCAACCGCATGCTGCGCAGCGCCGGCGAGCGCATGGCGCGCAACACGCCGATTCAAGGCACCGCCGCCGACCTCCTCAAGATCGCGATGATCCAGGTGCAGCGCATGCTCGAAGCCGAGCACAAAGACGTCAAGATGCTGCTCACCGTCCACGACGAGCTGGTGCTGGAGGCGCCCGCCGACAAGGCCGCCGCCGTCGGCAAGCGGCTGGTCGACAAGATGGAGGGCGTGATGAAGCTCGACGTCCCGCTCAAGGTCGACCTCGGCATCGGCCGCACCTGGGCCGACGCAAAATGATCGCGAACTAGAACCCGTTTCATTCTGGGAAAGCTTTTAGTAAGCTCCGGCGCCATGAGGATTGCAGTTACCGGCGCCACCGGCCACGTCGGCGCCAACCTGGTCCGCACGCTCGTCGACGGCGGACACGAAGTGCGCGCGCTCGTCCACGGCGGCAACAAGAAGGGGATCGAAGGGCTGCCCGTCGATTTCGTCGACGGCGAGCTGCTCGACGAAGCGTCGCTGGTGCGGGCCTTCGACCAGACCGAGCTGGTCTACCACCTGGCGGCGCGCATCTCGATCGTCCCCGGCGACGAGGAGCTGGTCCACGCCGTCAACGCCGAGGGCACCCGCAACGTCGTCGCCGCCTGCCTCGCCACCGGGGTGCGTCGCCTGGTCCATTTCTCGTCGATCCACGCGCTGTCGCCGCATCCGCACGAGGTCGCCATCGACGAGACCCGCGCGCTCACCTCGGGCCCGGTGCCGCCGTACGACCGCTCCAAGGCGGCCGCCGAGCGCTTCGTCCTCGACGGCATCGAGCGCGGCCTCGACGCCATCTTGATCAACCCGACCGCCATCCTCGGCCCGCACGACTACGGGCCGTCGGCCATGGGGCGCGTGCTGCTCGACCTCTATCACCGCCGCCTGCCGGCGCTGGTCGACGGCGGCTTCGACTGGGTCGACGTGCGCGACGTCGTCGCGGGCGCCATGACCGCCGCCGCCAGGGCGCCGCGCGGCGCGCGCTATCTGCTCTCGGGCGAGCACAGGAGCGTGCGCGATCTGGCCGGCATGGTCGGCGAGATCACCGGCGTGCGCCCGCCGCGCCTGGTCTCGCCGATGTGGCTGGCCCGCGTCGGTGCGCCGTTCGCGACCACCTTCGCCCGCGTCGCCGGCCGGGAGCCGCTCTACACCAGCCACTCCCTGCACGCGCTGCGCAACCACCAGCTCGTCAGCCACGACAAGGCGACCCGCGACCTCGGCTACAGCCCGCGTCCGCTGGTCGAGACCGTGACCGCCGCCTACGACTGGTTCCGCGAAGCCGGAGCGCTCTCGTGACCGAGCCTCAGCTCTACCAATACCTGTGGTGGGGAATGATGGCGCTGTCGCTGGTGACCTTCGTGGCGCTGTTCGTCATCACCGCGCCCTACGGCCGTCACAACCGCGCCGGCTGGGGTCCGACCATCTCGTCGACGGCGGGCTGGGTCCTCATGGAGGCGCCGGCGTCGCTCGCCTTCCTTGCGTTCTACTTCTGGGGCGAGCACCGCGCCGAGGCGGCTCCGCTGGCGCTCCTCCTCTTGTGGCAGCTCCACTACGTCAACCGCGCTTTCATCTATCCGTTCCGCCGTCGCGGCGGCGAAAAGCCGATGCCGCTGGCCGTCGCGGCCATGGGCTTCTCCTTCAACCTCGCCAACACCTATTTGAACGCGCGCTTCGTCAGCCACTTCGCGCACTATCCCGACGGTTGGCTGGTCGACCCGCGCTTCCTCGGCGGCGTGGCGCTCTTCATCATCGGCTTCCTCATCAACCAGCACGCCGACCAGGTGCTGCGGACGCTGCGCGCGCCGGGCGAGTCGGGCTACAAGATCCCGGCCGGCGGGCTCTATCGCTTCGTCTCGGCGCCCAACTACTTCGGGGAGCTGGTCGAATGGAGCGGCTTCGCGCTCGCGGCCTGGTCGCCCGCGGGCCTCGGCTTCGTCATCTGGACCGCGGCCAACCTGGTGCCGCGCGCCTGGGCCAATCACCGCTGGTACCGTCAGACGTTTCCCAACTACCCGACGGGACGACGCGCCCTCGTGCCCTTCCTGTTCTGAATGCTATACTGACGAAGTACATGCGTCGCTTTGCGTTCGTGGTGGCCACGGTCTGCCTGGTTGCGCCTGGCTGCAAGCGCGTCCAGCGTGTCGCCGCGCCGGAGCCCGCCGAGCGGTCCGCCATGCGCGCCACTTCGCAGCGCGACACCAGCCCGGCCCGCGCGCTCAAGCGCTGCTTCGTCGAGGACGCCTCCGGCGATCCGGCGCGTCCGCTCGACGGGCTGCTCGATCGCGCCGCCGAGCGCTACGACCACGGCGACTTCACGACCTCGTTGACCTGCGCCGAAGAGGCGGCCCGCGTCGAGCCGCGCTCCGTCGAGGCGCATCACGATCGCGCCGCCGCGCTGCAGGAGCTCGGCCGGCTCGACGACGCCGAGGCCGCCTTCACGCGCGCGCTGGCGCTCGACCCCGACGATCCCGAGACGCTGGCGGGCGCGGCCGACCTCTACATCAATCGGCTGCCGCCGACGAACGATCACACCGAGACCGGGCTCGAGTATGCGCGGCGTGGCTCGCGGCGGCTCAAGCGCGCGCACGCGCCCCGCGGCGCCCATCCCGACCGCGCGCTCATCGCACGACTGGCGCTCCTCGAGGGTCAGGCGCTCAATGATCTCGGCCGCTCGCGCGAGGCGTTGATGCGCCTCGACGCGGCGCTGGCGGCGCTCCCCGACGACCTGCACGCCCGCTACGAGCGCGCCGTCGCGCTCTTCGATCTGTGCCGCTTCGCCGACGCCAAGCGCGCGTTCGTCGACGTGCTGGCGCGCAATCCGCACGACGCCTGGGCGCATCATCACCTCGGCCTCACGCTCGAGCGGCTGGGCGACGTCGCCGCCGCCGATCGCGAGATGGGACGCGCGCGTCAGGAGGCGCCGGCGGAGTTCCACACGCCGGTCGAGGTGTCGGCCTCGGAGTTCCGCTCGCTCGTCGACGCCGAGGCGCGCCGCCTGCCGTCGCAGCTGCGCGCGGATCTCGGGCGCGTGATGCTCGAGACCTCGGATCTGCCCGATCTGTCGGACCTGACGGCCGAGGAGCCGCCGCTGGCGCCGACCATCCTCGGCCTCTTCCGCGGCGCGCCCATCGGCGAGGCGCCCGAGTCCGAGGCGCGCGCCATCGTCATCTACCGCAAGAACCTGGCCCGCGCGGTGGCGTCGCGCGACGAGCTCATCCAGCAGATCCGCACGACGCTGCTCCACGAGCTGGGTCACCTGCGCGGCGAGGATGACGATGCGCTGCGTGCTCGCGGACTAGAATGAGCGACCAGGCTGTCAGCGCTCAGCTGTCAGCTGTCGGCTCGGATCTCGAGCAGCAGCTCCGCATGGAGCGCAAGAAGGTCGCCGCCGTCCGCGAGCTGGGCAAGGTGCTCGGCGCGACGCTCGACCTCGATCGGCTCCTGGTGGTGCTGCTGGAGAAGGTCACCGACCTCCTCGACGCGGAGCGCGCCACCATCTATCTGGTCACCGACGAGGGCACCCACCTCGAGTCCAAGATCGCGCAGGGTGGCGCCATCAACACCATCCGCTTGAAGACCGGCGAAGGCATCGCGGGTTGGGTGGCGCAGTCGGCAGCGACGGTGAACATCCCCGACGCCTACGCCGATCCGCGCTTCAATCAGTCGTTCGACAAGAGCTCCGGCTTCCGGACGCGATCGATCCTGTGCATGCCGATGCCCGATCACAAAGGGCGCACCATCGGCGTGGTGCAGGTGCTCAACAAGCGCCTTGGGCCCTTCTCCGGCGACGACGAGGCGCTGCTCGCCACCGTCGCTGCGCATGCCGGCATCGCCATCGAGAACTCGAAGCTGTACCTCTCGGTGCTGGGCAAGAACACGGCGCTCCTGTCGACGCAGGATCAGCTGCGCCAGCGCATCGCGGAGCTCGACCTCTTGTTCGAGATCGAGCGCGAGGCGTCGGCGGCGATCGACCTCGACGAGCTGCTCTCGACGCTGTTGGCGCGCGCCATTCAGCTGGTCGGCGTCGAGGCGGGCTCGATCCTCCTCCGCGAGCGCAACTCGGGCGAGCTCTTCTTCCGCACCGCGCAGGGTCAGAGCGCCGACTCGCTCAAGCGCGTGAAGCTGCCCGCCGGCGAAGGCATCGTCGGCTGGGTGGCGCTGCACAAGGCGCCGCTCCTGGTGAACGATCCGGGGCACGACGCGCGCCACGATCTCTTCATCGCCGAGAAGATCGGCGTGCCGGCGCGCAACATCCTGGCGGTGCCGCTGCTGCCGCCTTACGCCCCCGGCGATGACGAGCTGACGTCGCTCGGCGCCATCGAGCTGGTCAACAAGCGCGGCGGCACGGCCGGCTTCGAGGACGGCGACCTGCGCCTCCTGACGCTGATCGCCGGTCAGGTCTCGCGCGCCATCACCATCGCGCGCAATCGCGAGGAGCGGCTGCACTCGGAGCGGCTGGCGTCGATCGGCCAGATGATGGGCGGCGTGCTGCACGATCTGAAGACGCCGATGACCATCGTCTCCGGCTACGCGCAGCTGATGGCGCAGTGCGACGACGCGGCCCAGCGCTCCGGTTACGCGGACCTCATCTTGAAGCAGTTCGATCTGATGTCGGCGATGACGCGCGAGCTCTTGCAGTTCGCGCGCGGCCAGTCGGAGCTGCTGGTCCGCAAGGTCTATTTGCAGAAGTGGATCCCCGAGATGCGGGCGCAGCTCGAGCGCGAGTTCGCGGGCAAGAAGATCGACCTCCTCGTCGAGGAGCGCTATAAGGGCGCGGCCTGGTTCGACGAGAACAAGATGTTCCGGCTCATCCACAACCTGGCGCGCAACGCGTCGCAGGCGATGGAGGCGGGCGGGACGTTTCGCATCGTCATCGACACCGACGGGCCGGAGCTGACGCTGATCTTCAGCGACACCGGCGGCGGCATCCCCGAGGCGATGCAGGGGCGCGTGTTCGCCGCCTTCGCCACGTCGGGCAAGCCCGACGGCACCGGGCTGGGGCTGGCCATCGTCAAGAAGATCGTCGACGAGCATCAGGGGCGCATCAGCTACGAGTCGAAGCGCGGCGAGGGAACGACGTTCCGCGTGGCGCTGCCGCTGGCGCGCCCGGCGTGAGACGCGCGCTCGGACATGCAGTCGGCGGCCTGGCGTTGGCGTGCGTGGCGTGCGCGGGCGGATGCAAGGGGCGCGGCGAGACAGCGACGACGACGGCGACAGCGACGACGGCGCCTGCTACGGCGGCGGGCAGCGCGGCGCAGCCGGCCGATGCGGCGGCACTCTACAAGAGCGGCAAAGCGGCCCTCGCCGACAAGCGCCTGCGCGAGGCGGTCGACGCCTTCACGCGCGCGACCATCGCCGCCAGCGACGGTGAATTGCGCGCCAACGCCTGGCTCGGCCTCGGCGCCGCCTACGGCGAGCTCGGCGATCATGCGCACGAAATCGCGGCCTACGAGCAGGTCACCGTGCTGCGGCCCGACGACGCGGACGGCTGGCGGGTGCTGGCCGAAGGGATGGCCGCGGCCGGCAAGCGCGACCGGCAGGCGGCGGCGCTGGAGCACGTCATCGCGCTGGACGCCGACGATCTCTCCGCCTACCTCGATCTCGCCGGCCTCGACGTCGCGGTCGGCAAGGCCGACGAGTCCAAGGACGTGTACCTGCGCTACGAGGGGCGCCGGCGTGATGCCATGCTCGCGCTCGGCAAGGCCAAGGACCCAGCGGTGCGCGTCGCCGCGGCCGAGACGCTCGGTGGCGCGCGCGACGCGAGCACTGCGCGGGCGCTGGTGCTGGCGCTCACCGACAAGGATGCGCGGGTGCGCGTCGCCTGCGCGCAGTCGCTCTCGCGCATCGGAGTCGACATCGACCCGCAGATTCGACCGGCCCTGAAGGCGCTCTTGGCGAAGGAGAAGGATGAGCGGGTTCGCGCCGCCGTCCAAGAGGCGTCAGCCGCGCGCTGAGCCGCCCCACGTCAGCGCCGATGCCGGTCCGTTACGCGAAAAGACGGCTGGGTCGCGGAGGTAGCAAGGCGCACTGCCGGCGTCGGAATCCGTCGCAGTCGCCGCTGCGCGGCGTGCTCCTCCAGCGGACCCGCTGATGTCGCGCTGCGCGCGACGCGGGTCCTTTCCGCCGCCGGCAGCGCGCCTTGCTACCTCCGCTCT
>JAQBQH010000061.1 GCA_028287105.1 Myxococcales bacterium | reverse complement strand
TAGCAAGGCGCGCTGCCGGCGGCGTAAAGGAACCGCGTCGCGCGCAGCGCGACATCAGCGGGTCCGCTGGAGGAGCACGCCGCGCAGCGGCGACTGCGACGAATTCCGACGCCGGCAGCGCGCCTTGCTACCTCCGCGACGACCCCAGCCGTCTTTTCGCTTAACCGACCGAGTATGAAGTGGCGTTAGTCGCCGAGAAGCAAAAGGCCGCTCGCTAGACGCCGCGGATGAGCCCGCCGTCGACGGCGATGGTGGTGCCGGTGATGTAGGACGCCTGCGACGAAGCCAAAAAGACGATCAGGCTCGCGACCTCCTCGGCCCGCCCCATGCGGCCGAGCGGGATGGTGCTGATCCGCTCGCCGGCGACCTCCTCGACGGTGCGCTTTTGCCGGAGCGCGTTGGCTTCGTCGAGCTCACGGACCCGCTCGGTGTCGACGATTCCCGGCGCCACCACATTGACCAGGATCTTGTCGGCCGCCAGCTCCTGCGACAGCGACTTGCCCAGCCCGACGACGGCGGCGCGCACCGCGTTGGAGAGCACGAGGCCCTGCACCGGCTGCTTCACCGTCAGCGACGTCAGGTGGATGATGCGTCCCTGCCCCGACTTCCGCAGCGACGGGAGCGACTCCTTGACCAGACGCACCGCCGAGAGCAGCAGCAGATCGACGGCCGATCGCCAGGCCGCCTCCTCGAGCGAATCGAACAGCCCCGAGGGCGGTCCGCCCGAGTTGGTGACCAGGATGTCGAGGCCGCCGAGCCGCGTGACCGCCTCTTTGATGGCGCGTCCCGCCTCGTCGCTCTTCGACACATCGGCCACGACGGCGTGCACGTTCGGCCCGTGCGCCGCTTCCAGCTCCGCGCGTGTCTTCTCCAGCTTGTCGGCCTTGCGTCCGTTGATGACGACGTGCGCGCCTTCGGCCATCAGCCCCGCCGCGATCGCGCGCCCCATCCCCGACGATGATCCGGCCACGAACGCCCTTCGACCCTTCAGTCCGAGCTCCATGGCCGGCGATACTACTCCGGCTTACTGGATGAGGCCGAGATTCACGCCGAACACTTCTACGTAGAAGTTGGGGATCGGCATCTGCTGGTTGATGGCGTACGACGACAGCACGCCCTGGCCGTTGACGACCTTGAGGTTGGCGTAGAAGCCGTATGCGCCGCGGAACGGCATGGCGTGGCCGGCGACGTACTGCTTGGTCCACTTGCCGTCGGTGCCCTTGATGGCGAGGCGCAGCATCAGCACCGTCGAGTCCTGATAGGCGACGACGATCGATCCCCCGGCCTGCTGGATCGACGACGAATCGCCGACCAGGTGCCACACCGGCGAGTCGATGCCGTCCTGGGTCTGCTCGTCCTTCGGGTGATACCCGTCGTCGACCACCTCGGGCATCTTGGTCTTGCTGTTGATGTAGATGAGCGAGTCCTTGGTCGAGCTCTCGTACGAGATGTGCGCGACGCCCGTCGTGTCGTACGTCATCGAGGTGTAGAGGCCGACGTCGCCGAGGTCGTTGCCCATCGCGTCCTCGCCGTCGAGGACCTGCGGCTTGTTCCACGCGTTGGTGCTGGCGTTCCACTCGACGAAGCGCAAGTTGCCGCGCGTGCGATCGTAGTAGGCGATGCCGGGCGAGCCGTCCGGCTTGCGCGCGGCGGCGGCCATGAGCGCGATGCCCTCGGGGATGAGCTCGACGGGCGGCGTGGTGCCCGCCATGTCGGGCGGCGGCATGGCCATGTCGGGTCCCATGCCGGCCATGTCGGGTGGCGGGCCGCCGTTCGACGACGCCAGCCGCGAGTCGACCACCGTCACGGTCCAGTCGCTCGACGACGTCGGATTGGGCGTCTTGGCCTGCGCCCAGCGCAGCTGCGACTCGGCCTCGCCCGACATCCCCTTCTTCACCCACGCCGAATAGGCGATGGCGGGATTGCCGTCGGGGCCGACGGTCATCGAGGTCCACTTGCCGATGTCGTCGCCGCCCGAAGCCGGCGCACCGGTGCCGATGTCGACGACGTGGGTGTGCCAGCGGATGGCGCCGAAGCTGGCGAACTTGAGCGAGCCGTGGGTCTTGTCGTAGTAGGCGATGATCGGCTCGTTGGTCGACGACGTGGCGATCGAGGTATAGCGACCGACGTCGTCACCCTTGGAGCTGATGCCGCCGCGGTTGTGCGAGTTCGCGATCTCGGGCGCCTCGTCGGGCACGCCGTCGACGAAGTCCCAACCGGCGACCACGCCGGGCGGCGTGATGTGGCCGATCATGAGATCGCCGTAGTTGTTGTTGTAGGCGGCGACGTAGGCGTCGGGTCCGATCACGGTCATCGACGAGAAGCGGCCGACGTCACCGGGCGCGATGTCCGGCTGACAGCCGCACATGTTGCCCATGCAGGTGGCCACTTCGCCGACGTCGCACATCATCTTTGCGCAGTCGTCGTCGATCTGACACTGGTTCTTGTTGTCGCAGCCGCAGCCGGCGGCGACGAACGCTAACGCGGCGACGATGACGAACGGCGCCGCCTTCTGCGCGCGTCGTCGAAGTAACACCAGGGCCATCAGCGACAACGCCAGGAGCCCGCCGCGTGCACCGCTGCCGTCGTCGGTGCCGCCGACCGCGCAGCCGCAGCCCGCGGGCGACGGTGCCGTCGTGCGGCCATGGAAGCCGAGGTCGCCCAGGCCGAACGTTCCCGAGCCGACGTTGCCGGCTTCGTCCTTGGAGTAGAGGACGATCTTGTCGCGGCCGTCGTGCGTGATGGCGACCGCCTCGGTGTAGGTCATGGTGTCGCTCGAGCTCCACGCCGAGGGCTTACCGCCGACGGTGCTCCACGCGTACTGCAGCGTCGCCGCATCGGACACGATGTCGAAGCCGCCGAAGTGGAAGATCTGCGCGTCGAGCTCGTCCTTGGCCGGGTGCAGCTCCGGCGAGACGGAATCGATCAACACGTCGACCGCGACCGGCTCCGACTCGGTGACCCACTGATTCACCACGCGCGAGCGGACCTCGACGTTGTGGTGACCCTGGAGCAGGAACGCGTCGTCGCGGATGACCGGATTGGCATCCTGGGTCCACGGCCGCCACATGCCGCCGTCGATGCGCCAGGCCCACTCGACCGGCTTGCCGAGGTTGTCGCTGGCGCCGAGCTGTAGGCGCACCGACGGGCGCGCCGCCACCGTTCCGAGCCGCTCGGCGAAGTTCGCCTGCAGCTGGTCGGCGTTCGGCACGATGAGCTCGGCGATTGCCGCCGACGCCTGCACCGCGCCGACGACGCGCGGACTCTCCGGATTCGACCAATCGACGAGCGGCGCGGGCACTCCGGTGACGATGGTGCCGTAGATGGCGACGAAGTCGTCCTGGCTGGTCTGGACGCGCTGGATCTTGAGGTCGTCGAGGCTGAAGCCGGCGACGGCCGGCAGCGCGATCGGCTTGATGACCCCGCCGAGCGCACCGGTCGCGATGTTGATGAGCGACGGGAACACCTTCTCCAGATCGGCGGCGTTCTCCTGCAGCAGATCGGTGTTGCTGACGCGGATGGTGACGTTCTTGGCGTCGACCCCGACGAGCATCGGCTGGATGGCCGGCTTCATGTCCGCCGTCTTGGTGACGGTGAGGTTGAGGCCGACGTTGATGTCGACGCCCATGGTGAGCAGGCGAACGTAGCGCTCTTCCATCCAGGCGTAGAAGTCGATGCGCATGTCGCTGAGGCCGATGTGGATGAGCGGGTCGGTCATGTCGCCCGCGCCGACGGTGAACGTGATCGGGGTCTGCGGGCGCAGGACGAGCGCCAGCGGCGCCTTGCGATCTTCGATGACGTTGCCGAGCGAGCCGACGATGACCGAGAGCGTGCCCGCGTTGAGCTGCGGCACCGCGTCGCCGCCGATGTCGAGGCACAGCGTGCCCGAGTTGTAGACGTGGAAGCCGATCAGATCGAGGAACGTGCGCGACAGGCCAATGGCGACGTCCTGCACCTTGCCGGTCGCGTCGGTCGGATCGGGAAGGCCGCTGAACTCGTTGGCCGCGGTGAGCTGGTAGTCCTTGCGGCCGGGGTTGTACGGCAGCGCCCACGGCATCTGGCCGAGCTGCGGCGTCGGCCGCACCGGGATGCACAGCGACGGCTCCGAGGTCAGGCCCGGCATGCGCGTCTTCTGGTCGCGGTCGCTGTTGACGCCCGACATGACGCCGAGGTTGAGCCCGCCGCCCTTGCCCTTCACGTAGCCGCCGGCGACGACGAACATCTCGAGGTTCGCATCCTTGGGCGGATTGAACTTGGCGAGCATGGTCGCGGTGTCGAGCGAGCCGGCGATGCCGGGGGGCTTGGGCAGGAACGACTGCAGGAGCGCGTCGAGCTGCGGCGTGAGCAGGTTCAAGACGAAGTTGGTGATGAGGTTGCCGATGGTGGTGTTGAAGAAGCTGACCACCGAGCCGAGGATGTTGCCGAGGACACCGCAGCCGCTGATGTCGATGCCGAGGCTCTTGACCTGCGGCGCGTTGGCGAACTTCAACGTCAACATGCCGGTCGCGGGATCGATGCCGGTGGCGATGTCGGCCGTGATCTCGAGCGGCTGCTGACTGGCGTCGTTGTGGTGCTTCGAGGCGATGTCCATGGTGCACGAGCTGTCGGCGCCGAGGCAGACGAGCGTACCGGCGTAATCGATCTCTAGCGGTACGTGGATGTCGAAGGTGGCGTCGACGTGCACCACCGGGTTGTTTCCTTCGGAGATGGTGACGGAAATCTTGTCCTTGCCGTCGGCAGAGGTGAGCTCGATGCCGGCGGTACAGCCCTTGGCGCCCTTACACACGCTCTTCTGGCAGGCGCCGACGTCGATGTTGAAGCATGGGATTCCGAAGTGATTGGTGATCGGCGCGATGCACAGGTTGTTGAGCCCGCCACCGACGAGGTTCGCGATCGCCCCGAGCAGCTTGTCCATGCCCGGCTTGGTGATGCGCGCCTGGATGCCGCCCTCGATCACCTGATCGGTCGGCAGCCCGAGCGGACCCGGGTTTGGCTGACCATTCGCTGACGGCAGCGGCTTCAGACCACTACACGCTCCACCACCACCAGACGAGCCACATCCCACTCCAAATAATAGGAGGGTAGTGCTCGCCACCAAGGCCTGCGCGGCGACCGACTTGGACTTCATAGTTACCCCTCGTGTAGGCGAATGAAAGTCAGGCTAGCGAGGTCTTGGTCAAACTGTCAACGTCCGTGGGCAGTGCGTCGCCACTTAGTTGTTGCAGACGCGGCGCGTTAGAAGAAGCAGGTGAAGACGCCGGGGTTGTAATGCATCGCGTCACCGGTGCACACGTTGTTGTAGATCGGATCGAAGGAGCTCGTCGGTGGCGGGCCATAGTCGCAGCCGGTGGGCTTGTTGGAGGCGCACTGCGCATCCATGGTGCAGCTCTTGGTGCACATGCGCTCGCCGGTGGCGATGTTGTTGTAGCAGCGCGTGCCGTTGGCGCAGTCGCTGTTGCTGCGGCACGGGTCGCACACTTCGCCGGTGCCGACGCAGGCGCCGAACTTGTGCAGGCAGTACATGCCGCCCGTGCCGACCGAGTCCGTCGACCCGCTGCAGGCGAGGAAGCGGCCCTGCACGCCGCCGCAGTCGGACTGCGAGGCGCAGCCCTTCGAGCAGTAGCGCGACGTGCCGTCGGCGGTGGGGACGCAGGCGGTGAACTCCCCGGCGGCGCAGTTGTCGTTGATGAGGCACGGGTCGCAGAATTGCCGCTGCAGGCACTTCTTGGTGTTGTCGTAGTCGGTGCCGCACAGCATGTCGACGGGGCAGTCGCTGTCGACGCTGCAGGCGCCGGTGCAGTAGGCGTGGGCGTCGTTCTTGAGCGGCGCGCGCGGCGTGGCGCGCGACTGCGGATCGGCCGCGTGACGGCAGGTCGGGCTGGCGGCCGGATCGCCCGAGCCGGCGCAGGCCGCGTCCCACTCCGCCTGCGTCGTTCCCGTCGCCAGGGCGCAGCTCTTGCCGAAGAGCAGCGGCGCGCCGGTGACGGCATCGAACGCGAAGCGCTCCTTGTTGCAGGTGAGCGCGCCCGGGTTGGCCGGATCGGCGGGCCCGCAGTCGTAGCCGATGGGGCAGCCGCTCGCGCCCGTCTGGCCGGTGCAGACGTGGGTGCAGATCTTGGTGGCGTCGGGCCCGGCGACGCAGCGCTGCCCCGTGACGTTGCAGTCGGTGTCGGCGATGCACGGCGTGCCGATGGCAGTGGCGCGGGTGCAGCCGCCCAGCGCGACCAACGCGATCAAGCAGGCGAAGCGCATGATCCTTGGTAACTGATTCCGGCCGCCTTGACAACGGCGCGTGACGGCAGCGTAATCAATTGGTAGGAGGGCCGGCATGCGCCTCGGAAGCATCGCACTCGTCGTCACCGTCGCTGCGCTTGGGTTCGCCGGCGCTGGTTGCGGCGCACCCACCGATCCCACGCCCAACCGGATGCCGGTGGGCAGCGCCGACTATCCGCTCGGCCCGTACGGCTATTCGGCCGGCACGACCATCGCGAACCTCAAGCTCGTCGGCAAGCAGTCGCCTTCGCCGACCGACTACTCGATGTTGCCGATGAAGGAGCTCTCGCTCGGCGATCTGCGCAAGGACGCCAAGCTCATCATCCTCGACGGCGCGGCGCGCTGGTGCACGCCGTGCAACCGCGATCAGCCGACGATGAAACAGATCGAAGCCGACTACGCCGCGCGCGGTGTCACCACCGTCGAGGTCCTCGTCGAGGGCGGCTACGGCGTGGCCGCGACCGAGATCGACATCAGCCGCTGGTCGAGCCTCTATCAGCTCGCCGGCACCATCACGATCGATCCCGACTACGTCTTGTCGCGGTACGCCGATGTGACCGCGTTCCCGGTGTACATGGTGGTGCGCGCCTCGACGATGAAGATCGAATACATGCAGGTCGGCTCGCTCGCGGTGTCGCCGCTCGAGCCGGTCCTCGACGGTCTGCTCGCGCAGTGATTCGCGCCGCCTTCGTCGTCCTGACGATCGCCGGTTTTCTGGGTTGCGCGTCGACGGCAGGCTCGGTCGCGCGCGAGTCGACGGGAGTGGGCGCGCCGGCGTCGGACTTCACGCTGCGCGATCTCGATGGCCGCCAGGTGCACCTGTCCGACTACACGGGCAAGGTGGTGCTGATCGATTTCTGGGCCACCTGGTGCGTGCCGTGCGCCGCCGAGCTGCCGTCGCTGGAGAAGCTGTACGAGGAGAAGAAGGGCGACGGCTTCGTGGTCCTCGGCGTGTCGATGGACGGTCCCGAGTCGGTGGCGCAGGTCTCGCCGTTCGCGCGGCGCTACAACCTGACCTTCCCGGTCCTCCTCGACGAGGAGACGCGGGTGGTGGGCGTCTACAATCCCAAGCGCGTGGCGCCGATGACCGTGCTCATCGACAAGCGCGGCGTCATCGCGCGGGTGCGCAACGGATACAACGCGGGCGACGAGAAGCTGATCGCCGACGACGTGGCGAATCTGCTGAAGTGAAGGTGAGGTGAGATGAAAGGCTGTCAGCTCTCGGCTGTCAGCTGTCAACTCCTCGCGCTCACGATGTTCGGCGGGGTGGCGCAGGCGATCGAGCTCAAGCTGTGGAACCAGCCGCTGCGCGTCGGAGTGGTCGAGTCGCTGTACGCGTCGTATCACGGCGACCTCGGTCCCGGGTTGGTGAGCGAGACCGACGTCAACGGCGCTCAGACAGCGTCGCCGCGCTTCGTCGACATCCAGAGCCGGCTCAACGTCGACATCGGCTGGCGGCGGCTGCGCGCTTTTACGCGCTTCGACACGGCGGCCTATCCGCTGCGTCCGCCCGGCGCGTGCGGACCGGATGCGACGACGCCGGTCACCTTGCGCAGCCGCTTTTGCAACAACCCGTTCTACGTCGAGAAGTGGGGCCTCGAGTACAACGGCCGCAACGTCGAAGTGGTCGTCGGCGACTACTACGTGTCGTTCGGGCGCGGCCTCGTGCTCTCGATCCGCAAGATCGATGAGCTCGGCATCGACACCACGCTGCGCGGCGGCAAGGTCGTCTATCACGACGAGCGGCTGGCGGCGACGGCGGTGCTCGGCGTGACCAACATGCAGAACGTCGACGAGGCGACCGGGCGGACCATTCGCGACCCGGGGCCCGAGGCGACCTTCCTGCGGCCGGTGCCGGCGCCGCGCGACTTCATCGGCGCGGCGCGCGTCGAGTATCGCTTCCTCGATCGCGTCAACGTCGGCGCGCACGAGGTGGGCGGCATTCAGGCCATCGACGCGACCTCGGGACTAAGGCGACACGACTCCTTCTTCTTGTACGGCGGCACCATCGATGCGCCGCGCCTCCTACCGTGGCTGGGGCTCTACTTCGAGGGCGCGGGACAGCTCACGTCGCAGGCCGACGCGCGCGACTCCGGATACGCGCTCTATGGCGCGCTCACCGGATACTTCGGAGCGTTGACGCTGCAAATCGAGGTCAAGGACTACGTGCGCTATCTGCCGTGGCGCGCGTCGGTGCCGGGCGGCTTCGTCGAGTTCGCGGCCGTGCAGTACCTGCAGCCACCGACGGCGGAGCGGGTGCTCGCCGAATTGCAGGCGCCGCTCTTCGACGTGCGCGGGCCGCGGCTGCGCGCGGATTGGCGCGTCAACGATTGGCTCCTTCTCTACGCGAGCTACGGATATTTCGAGGACGACTCGCAGCCGGCGGCGCCACTGACATTTCACGATCCCTACGCCGGCGCGGAGCTGCGCTGGGATCGCGGGCAGTCGCACTTCTTCCCGTCGGGCGGCTATCGGCTCGAGTGGAACCGCGCGCTCGGCCAGGAGCATCAGCACGTCGGACACATCGAGTGGGACGGGACGCAGATGCTGCCGCACGGGATCTCCGTCGAGACCCAGGGCTTCGTGCTCTTGCGCTCGGAGCCGCTCTTGCTCGTGCCGCCGTGGACCGAGGGCAACGCCTACGTGGCGCTCAAATGGACGCCCTACGTCGTGGCCACGCTCGGGTACGAGTGGACGACGCTACAGTCGACCGCGGCGACGCATCACTACTTCAACGGCGCGCTGCAGTGGAACATCACGACGGCGTCGTCGATTCGCGTCTTCGTGGGCGGGTCGCGCGGCGGGCTCAAGTGCATCAGCGGCGTTTGTCGCGTCTTTCCGCCGTTCACCGGGGCGCGTCTGGAGCTGGTGATTCGGATCTGACGATGGCGTCGGCTTCGGCCTGCGCGCGAGCGTGAGACTACTGAGAAGGCTCACTGCCGGGCGCGACGCGCGTGATCTCGCCGCCGTCGACGGGGACGCGGAGGATGCCGTCGCGCAGTGGCCGCTTGCCGATACGGAAGCCGCGACACGAGATGCTCTTGCCGTCGCGCGACCACGCGGGATCGTGCGCGAAGACGTCTTCGCCGGTGAGGCGCGTGCGGCGGCCGCCGGCGAGATCGTAGAGGAAGAGCGCCGACGAGCCGCCGTCGTAATGGACCGCCCTGTCCATCGCCTTGGTGGCGTCGACGGCGGCGCTGAAGAGGAGGCGGTTGCCGTCGGCGGGCGAGACGAGGAAGCGATCGTCGCTGGAGATGCTGGCGGCGCCGACGACGTCGCGCACGGCGGTCTGGCGGCGGACCCTGCCGTCGAGCGCGACCCAGTAGAGGTTGTCGAGATCGTGGGTCAGGATGCCGCTGCCGTCGGGGAGCCAGCTGGCGTGGAACACGGACTCTGGCCCGCGAAAGAGCAGCGTGGCGGCGCTGCCGTCGCGGTTGCCGCGCATGACCGCCCAGCGGCCGTCGACCATCTCGCCCCATATGAGCTGCTTGCCGTCGGGTGAAAAGTGCGGCGAGCGCAAATTGCCGGCGCGCAGCTGCCCGCGCGCGCCGCCGTCCACGTCGGCCCACACGAGCGGCGCCGACGTGTCGATTGCCGCCGTCGTCCCCGTGGCCCCCGTCGCGTTGGCCGCGCGCGGTGAAGCGGGCGCGCTCGTCCAATAGACCACGCGCTTGCCGTCGGGCGAGACGCACGGCTCGCGCCCCTTGTCGAAGAGCACGAAGGTCGTGTCCCCCTCTGTGCGCTGAAACGCGACGCGTCCATTCGTGTGCACGAAGACCAGCCCGTTGAGGAAGAGCGCCCACGCTGGGAGTCGCCGGAGCGGCATCGGGAACAGTATACTGGTCACATGGCTGACTACGAGCTCAAGGGCAGCGAGCAGCGGCTGTGGGCGCTCATCGAGGAGCGCACGCGCGCGGGCGCCGACACGCGCGCGCTCGACCAGCGCATCTGGGACCTCTTCGGCGACGAGTGGGCGATCATGTTCACCGATCTCTCCGGCTTCTCGCGCCAGGTGGAGGCCTTCGGGATCATCCATTTCCTGCAGGTAATCTTCGAGAAGAAGCGGCTGCTCCTACCCATCGTGGCC
This sequence comes from Myxococcales bacterium, assembly GCA_028287105.1. Lineage (GTDB taxonomy): Bacteria > Myxococcota_A > Polyangia > Palsa-1104 > Palsa-1104 > JAQBQH01. Next base: position 1,124 of record JAQBQH010000061.1, on the reverse strand, counting down.
GCGCACGATGGGGTGCTCATCAAGGTCGAGGCCGACAGCTTCCTCATCATCTTCCGGCGGGCGGAACGCGCGCTCGAGTGCGCCGTGGCGATGCAGCAGGCCTGTCAGAAGGTCAACCATCGCCGCGTGCCGGAGGAGAAGGTGCTCCTGTGCGTCGGGATCGGCTTCGGCAAGCTCCTGCGCATCGGTGACAGCGACGTGTTCGGCAAAGAGGTCAACGCCGCCTCGAAGCTCGGCGAGGACACCGCCAAGGCCGACGAGATCCTGGTGACCTCCGCGGTGCGCGACGCCGTCGGTGAGCGCACCGACCTCCAGTTCACCGACCTCGGCGAAGCGGTGCCCGGCTCGGCGCGCAACTTCAAGGTCGTCTATCCGATGTCGTAGCTACTTCGACGTGGCGACGTCGGCGCGGCTGCGCATGGGGCTCGTCCCCGGCAGGCCGCGGTGGAACGGGCCGATCTCGTCGTCGCCGCCGAGGAGCACGAAGCAGGAGCCGGCCGCGTCGGTGAGCCCGGGGCAGGCGCCGAACGCTACCTTGACGCCGCCCGGCCACAGCGGCCAGCCGCGCACCTCGATGCGCAGGCCGCCCTCGATGGTGAGCACGGTCTTGGCGTCGTAGCTGTGGGTGGCGGCGGCGCGGCCGTGGCCGCACGACTCCTGAACGGTGAAGCGCGCCGCGCCCTCCGCCTCGAAGGCGAACGAGTAGGAGCGGCTGGCGCAGTCGTCGGTCGGAACCTCGGCCGACCAGGCGCCGTGGCGCTCCGAGAGCCACGCCAGCGGGTATTGCGGGTCGAACGGCGCCAGCCCGAGGAGCGCGCGCACCTTGGGCAGCGCCGACGCGAAGTCGAGATCGGGATCGGTCTGCGCCTTTTGCAGCTTGGCCTGCGCCACCGCATCGTCGGAGTGTGCCAACCAGAGGAGCTCGGCGACGGCGGTCGGCACGTCGCGCAGGCGCGACGCCGCGCAGGCGAGGTTGAAGTGGGCCAGCGCGTAGTCGGGATCGAGCATCGTGGCGTCGCGGAAGCGCATCGCCGCGCGCGGCACCTGGCCGGCGCGGTGGAAGCGCAGCCCGGCGGTGTTGGCGGCGACGGCGAGCGCGCGACGGGGCGGCACCGCGCTGACCC
>JAQBQH010000042.1 GCA_028287105.1 Myxococcales bacterium | reverse complement strand
CACGCCGGCAACCTCATGATGCTCGACGACGGCTCGCTCGGCTTTCTCGACTTCGGCATCATCGGCCGCTTCGATCAGAAGACGCGCCGCCAGATCGCCGAGTACATCGTCGCCTTCGCATCGGGCGACTTCCAGTCGCTGACCCGCGTGCTCATGTCGATGGACGCCGTCTCCCAGGGCGTCGACATGGACGCCATGGCCGCCGATCTCAAGAAGGCCTACGCGCCCATCCTCACCACCAGCTTCGGCGAGCTGAACTACGCCAACGTGCTCCCCGACATCCTCCGGGCATCGGTGAAACACCGGATGCGCCTGCCGCGCGAATTCGTGTTGGTGACCAAGCAGATGCTCTACTTCGACCGCTACGCCAAGCTGCTCGCCCCCAAGCTCAACATCTTCTCGGATCCCCGTTTGGTTGCGGCTATTTCGGCTGATGTCATGCGCGCGCGTATGGCCGGTTGAAGAGGCTGGACGCCTACACACTTTTTCGTCTTTTTTTGTAACGCTGGCTGCTAGACGCGGTTCGCTCCGGGCTGCTACTGTCGAGGTAAGGGCGGGTTCCCGGGGGACGGCGATATGCGCAGTATTCAGGTGCAATTTGCGTCGGGGCGCGAGGTTCTGAACAGCTACTGGGGGTTCCTGAAAAACGGGGGCCTGGTGCTGGCAGATCCGCGCGATCTGGTGGAAGGCGACACTGTCGTCCTCGACGTGAAGATCAAGTCGCTGAAGCGGAGCTACAAGCTCGCCGCGCGCGTGGTCAAGCGCGCACCGGATGGGGAGCGCGCGTTCGTCGCCTTCGACGAGGGGCAGGAGCAGGACGTCATGCTCAACGCCGCGTGGGCCGACTCGCACGAGGTGCCGCAGCGCAAGCACCGCCGCTACGTCACCGGCAACAAGGTCCTCTACAACCAGGAGGGGCAGCCGACGTCGACGCACACCGGCCAGATCCTCGACGTCAGCCCGGGCGGCTGCCGCCTGCGCGGCCCGCAGCTCTATCCCGTCGGTGCGCGCGTGCGCGTCATCGCCAAGGGCATCGAGCTGGACGGGCAGGTGCGCTGGACCGCCGGCGGCCGCGAGATGGGCATCGAGTTCCAGAAGCCCGCGCTGGTCGTGCAGGCGCTCCTCGACGTCCCGCAGTAGCCGCGTCCGGCTCCGTCACTTCTCGAACCACGACATCCATTCGCGCAGCACGTCGAGCATCGCGTGGTCGACGGTGTAGAAGCGCTCGCGGCCGCGGCGCTCCGCCTCTAGCAGGCCGGCCTCCTCGAGCACACGCAGATGTCGACTGATGGTGGGCCAGGCGTGATGAAAGCGCGCGGCGACGTCGCCGGCGGTCATGCCGCCGCGGATGTGTACCGTCAACAGGATCTGGCGGCGCGAGGCGTGAGCCAGCGCCGCGCACACGGCCTCGAGCCTCTCGAGCTTGAGCCGCGCGTCCAACTAGGAGGCCACCAGCGAGGTGCCTAGAGCGTCGCGGGCTCGATTTCGAGGAAGTCCATGCCGGCGAGCAAGGGGCCCATCGGCTCCCACACCTTCATCACCTCGGGCGTCTGATGCGCGATGCGCGGCGCGTCGGCGTCCTTCCACTGGAAGGTTTCGATGTAGGTGATGTCGCCCTTCTTGTTCTCGCCGCGCCAGATCTTGACCGGCTCCGGCCCTGCCAGCCCGACGGCGTTCAGCGTCGGCCAGTGCGCCTTGATGAGCGGCCGGAACTTCTCCTCCGCGCCGGGGTTGAGCTTGTAGATGCACAGCATGCTGCGAGGTCCAGAGCTCATGACGTCCTCCTTCTGCAACATTTAGCCAATCGGCTAAATGAGATCAAGCCAATAATCCGTCCTTGGCGCTCGCGTCGAGCGCAGTGGCCGTTTTCGCGGGGATTACATGAGCAGGAGAGAGAGCTTCACGAGCAGTAGATCGGTGCCCGGGCCGCCGCCGAAGCGGCTGAACGAGGGGCGCCCGATGCCTTCGTTGGGATCGTAGAGCGTCTGGTCCTGCGCGTGGGTGTAGACGAAGAGGATCGTCGACCCCGGCAGGAACTCGTAGCGCAGGACGACGTTGACGTTGACGGTGCCGTCGCGGAAGTCGGGCGCGATCCCATTCGGCATCGCCGCCTGGCGGAACGAGGGCAGGGTCAGCCGCGGCCGCGGGCCCGACGCGGTCACCGTGCTCACGTCGCCGTAGTGGCCGCCGTCGATGAAGATCTGCGCGTAGGCCTGCAGCGTCAGCGTCGGCAGGAACGTATAGGTGCCGCGGAAGGTGACGTCGAAGTTGCGCGACTCGAGGTCGGCGAAGAAGTAGGTGCGCGAGCCGTCGCCGTGGTCCTCGGTGTCGAACCAGCGCGGATCGCCGAAGGTCCACGACGCGTGCGGGATGACGTCGAGCTCCACGGCGGGAATGGGGCGGATCTTGAGCGTCCACTGGGCGTCGAACGACTGGCCGCGCTGCACGCGGGTCATGCAGGCGCCGCCGTCGGCGAAGAAGCGCTTGCGCCGATCGCTGGTGCCGAAGAGGCAGGTGGACCAGCCGCCGGTGCGCTCGGTGATGGCGCCGTCGCGGGTCTCGCGGTTGTCGTCGTGGTCGAGGTCGTAGTCCAGCTCGAAGTACATCGTCCAGAAGTTGCGGAAGCGCATCCAGACGTTGCTCCACGCCTGCTTCTGATAGATCGCGTTGCCGTTCCATGACGAGCGGAAGTTGATGCCGGCGAAGGTGTTGGCCTCGAGGAAGATGGAGAAGGGCTTGAGCCAGCGATAGCCGACCTCGTTGTGCGCGAAGTGGAGGTTGGCGCGCTGCTGATAGCCGGCGTCGTTGATGTCGTACTTGGGCGAGAAGCCGCGGTACAGCACCGACGTCACGAAGTTGCCGCTGAGCTTGCCGCCCTCGGCGTGCATTCCGACGCCGCCGTCGCCGGAACGGAGGACGACGCCGTCGGCGAGCTGGCGCTCGGGGCCGCCGCCGATGACGGCGCCGGTGAGGTGCGCGCGCAAGCCCCACGAGTTGTCGGTGTTGGTGACGTAGCCATCGATGCCGCCCGTATAGGCGTCGTGCGCACAGTAGCCGCGCGACGTCGGACGGAAGAGGCGACTGGTGACCGGATCCGAGGGACAGCTATCGCCGTCGGCGGGCGCGACGGCGTAGGGCTGCTCGAAGCGCGTGACCGCCGTGCCCATGAAGCCGACGTACGAGTGGGCGAAGATGTCGCGCTTGAGGCGCAGCACCGCGTAGTTGGTCAGCGGATCGGTGCGCATGATCGTCTGGTGCGCGAGGCTCCCATCGCGCGAGACGGTCACCGGCGGCGCATCGGTGATGGCGTCGAGGACGCCGATGGTCAGGCGCGGCGCGATCACGCCGGTCAGCTTGGCCGCGGCCCAGATGCGCCCCTGCGGCAACGGCTCGGTGGGGACATAATCCGCCGGGCCTGACGGCGGTCGCCCGATGCGGCGCGAGTAGAAGAGCTGGATCGGCGTGGCGAAGACGTCGACGCCCTCGAGGAAGAAGGGGCGCTTCTCGGGGAAGAAGACCTCGAACGTCGACAAGTTGAGGACGACCTGATCGGCTTCGACCTGGCCGAAGTCGGGGTTGATGGTGACGTCGAGCGTGAGCGCGGGCGTGAGGCCGAGCTTGATGTCGCCGCCGATGTTCCCGTACAGCCGCGTGCCGTCGAGCGCGGGCGGATCCTGGTTGTAGCGCAGGTAGATGCCGCCGCCGAGGTAGGGGACGATCTGGAACAGGCGGGCGGCGCGCAGCCCCTTGAGCCCGTCCAGGACGCCGTAGTAGGAGCACTCGCCGCGGACCGAGCGCGGCGTGTGGGCCCACTCGTCGACCTCGCCGGTGCGCTGGATGGTGCGGCGCACCTGGAAGCCGAACTCGGTGCGGTGCCCTTCGTAGCGCAGGGTCTTGAGCGGAATCATCAGCTCCGCGGTCCAGCCGCCGGCGTCGCGCGAGGTGGCGCCGAGCCACAGGCCGTCCCAGTCGCTCGAGTACTCGACGTCGTTGAAGCGCACGCCGTCGACGAGCACTCCGGAGACGTTGACGTCGAAGTGATAGGCGGTGATGCGATCGTTCTTGGAGCTGATCTCGACCTGGACCTTGTCGGCGTCGGTGTCACGATCGCGGCGCGTCAGGCGCTCGACGATCCCGCCCGGGTTGTCGTCGAACGCGCGCACGGCGATGTAGAGCGCGGTGTCGTCGAAGAGGACGCGCAGCTCGGTCCGCTGCGACGGCTCCTGGCCCTCGTTGGGAAAGTTCTGGGTGAAGCGGGCGTCGGCGCGCACCGCCATCCAGGCCGGGTCGTCGAGCTTGCCGTCGATTTTGGGCGGAGTGGTGGTGCGGGTGGCGGCCCAGCGCTTCTCGCGGTCGTCGCTAACGCGCTGCGCAAACGCATGCGCGGCCGTCAGGAGGACGACGGCGAGAGCGAGGGCGCGCGACATGCAGCATTACAATGTCGCGCCGTACCCTTTTGTTTCAAGAAATCGGCGGAAAGTGCCGGAGGCGTGACGAGGAGTGACGAAGACGGGCGCGTGTAGACGCCGCGGCTACTACTTGACGGCGGCGGCCTTGACCGCGGTCTCTTTGGTCGCGGCGGCGTTCCCGATCTTGATGCGCATACCGTAGAACGAGCGGTAGACGAAGATCATCGAGATCGCGAAGAAGACGCCGGCCAGGATGCGGCTCAAGGTCGGGTCGAGCGTGATCGCCAGCTCGACGGCGAGCAGGCCGAACAGCGTCGTGAACTTGATGACCGGGTTCATCGCGACCGACGAGGTGTCCTTGAAGGGATCGCCGACCGTATCGCCGACGACGCAGGCTGCGTGCAGCTCCGTGCCCTTCTCCTTCAGCTCGACTTCGACCACCTTCTTGGCGTTGTCCCAGGCTCCGCCGGCGTTGGCCATGAAGATCGCCTGGTAAAGACCGAAGAGCGCGATCGAGATGAGATAGCCGATGAAGAAGAACGGCTCGAGGCAGGCGAAGGCCAGCGTCGAGAAGAAGATGACGAGGAAGATGTTGAACATGCCCTTCTGGGCGTACTGCGTGCAGATCTCGACGACGCGCTTGGAGTCGGCGATCGACGCCTTGGCGGCGCCGTCGAGCTTGATGTTGGCCTTGATGAACTCGACCGCGCGGTAGGCGCCCGTCGAGACCGCCTGGATGGTGGCGCCGGTGAACCAGTAGATGATGGCGCCGCCGGTGATGAGGCCGAGCAGGAAGGGCGGGTGGAGCAGCGACAGGTTGCCGAGCATCGAGGCGTCGAGGCCGTGCGTGAGCGCCACGATGATCGAGAAGATCATGGTGGTCGCGCCGACGACCGCGGTACCGATGAGCACCGGCTTCGCCGTCGCCTTGAAGGTGTTGCCGGCGCCGTCGTTCTCCTCGAGGAAGTGCTTGGCCTTCTCGAAGTGGAGGTCGAAGCCGAAGTCGCGCTTCACCTCTTCTTTGATGTTCGGGAGCGTCTCGATGACCGAGAGCTCGTAGACGGACTGCGCGTTGTCGGTGACCGGGCCGTAGCTGTCGACGGCGATGGTAACCGGACCCATGCCGAGGAAGCCGAAGGCCACGAGGCCGAAGGCGAAGACCGGCGCCGTCATCGGCGTCAGCACTTCGTTGAGGCCCTGCATCGAGATGCCGTAGGCGATGCCCATGAGGGCGACGATGGTGATGCCCATCCAGTAGGCCGAGAAGTTACCCGCCGTGAGGCCGGCGAGGACGTTGAGCGACGCGCCGCCTTCACGCGACGCGGTGACGACTTCACGGACGTGCGCCGACTCGGTCGAGGTGAAGATCTTGACCAGCTCGGGGATGATGGCGCCGGCGAGGGTGCCGCAGCTGATGATGCCCGACAGCTGCCACCAGAGCGAGCCGTTGCCGAGATCCTTGATGAGGAAGTACGAGACCGCGAAGGTCATGGCGACCGAGACGATCGAGGTCAGCCAGACGAGCATCGTGAGCGGCTTCTCGAAGTTCATGGTGTCGGCGTGCTTGTACTTCGCCGTCGCCATCGCCTCGTTGACGAGGTAGCTGACGCCCGACGCGATGATCATGAAGATGCGCATCGCGAAGATCCAGACGAGCAGCTTGACCTGGAGGTCGGCGCCCGACTCGGGGATGGCGAGCAGGATGAACGTGATGAGCGCGACGCCGGTGACGCCGTAGGTCTCGAAGCCGTCGGCGGAGGGGCCGACCGAGTCGCCGGCGTTGTCACCGGTGCAGTCGGCGATGACGCCGGGGTTACGCGCGTCGTCCTCCTTGATGTTGAAGACGATCTTCATCAGATCCGAGCCGATGTCGGCGATCTTGGTGAAGATGCCGCCCGCGATGCGGAGGGCCGAGGCGCCCAGCGACTCGCCGATGGCGAAGCCGATGAAGCACGAGCCGGCGCTCGCCGGCGAGACGAAGAGGAGGATGCTGAGCATCACGAAGAGCTCGATGCTGATGAGCACCGTGCCGATGCTCATGCCCGCCTTGAGCGGGATGGCGTAGGTCGGGAACGGCTTGCCCCGCAGCGCCGCGAAGGCCGTGCGGCTGTTCGCGAAGGTGTTGATGCGCATGCCGAACCAGGCCACGCCGGACGAGCCGGCGATGCCGATCAGGCTGCAGATGAGGATCATCACGACCTTGCCGGGCTCGAGGTGCCGGAGGACGCCGAAGTAGACGACCATGATCGTGCCGATGAGGGCCTCGAGCATGAGGATGAACTTGATCTGCGTGATC
>JAQBQH010000377.1 GCA_028287105.1 Myxococcales bacterium | reverse complement strand
GGCGTGGTTGGCGCGGGGGGCGGGGGCGGGGGCGGAGCGGGAGGCTTCTCGGAGGGCTGATGACGAGGGCGGGTCTTGCGGACCGTCTGTGGTTGATCGGGACGGGCGGTGGACGTGGCGGGGGTGGCGGTTCCGCGGCGGGTGGTGATCGGACGGACCGGTCGTGGGTCGTGCGGACGGCCGTCGGCCTCGCGCCTCTTGGGTGGCCGGGGACTTCCGGCAGTCGTGTCCGCTGGCGCGGGTTGGCATGTGCAACGATTCGGCTATTGACAATTCCTCGTCGGTGAGGTAACTTCGCAATTCAAGAATGGCACACAAGAAGACGGCGCAGCTCAAGTTGAAGATCAAGCTGAGGGCGAAGCCCAAGACTGGGTGGGGAGGTCGTCGGGCGGGCGCGGGACGGCCGCGCAAGGATGGGGAGAAGCCGCTCATGGTGGGGTTGGGGCTCGACCGTCGGCCGCTATTGGCGAAGCGGTTTCCGGTTCATGTGACCTGGCGGATCAATCGGAAGGTCTGGAGCTTGAGGTCGGGGCGTCTTCCGAAGGTCTTGAAGGACGTGATGTACGCGGGGGAGAAGAAGGGCTTTCGCGTGATTCACTATGCGTTTTTGAACGACCACATTCATTTGATCGTCGAGGCGGTGGATAAGGTCGCGTTGTCGACGGGCATGCAAGGGCTGGGAGTGCGGGTCGCAAGGGCAGTCAATAAAGTGATGCGACGGAGGGGGAACGTCGTCAGCGATCGCTATCACGCGAAGTTTCTGTTGAACCCGACGATGGTGAAGAGGGCGCGGAATTACCTACTGACGAACGCGTTCAATCATTATCGCATCGTGGGGCCGGATCCGTTTGCGTCGAGGGTGGCGGTGTGTGTGCCGCGGACGTGGTTGATGCGGCAGGTGGTGTAGGGACGGCGGCGGGAGGCGCGGCAGGGGCTACTTCGCGGGGCGGATTTCGATCGCCTTGGCTTCGGCGCGGTCGACGCGTTGGGCGAAGTCGACGATGGAGCGGTAGTCGGCGGGGGGGAGGCGGGCTTCGGACATGCGGAATTTCGCGTCGAGCTCCACGCTGCCGGCGGCGGATGAGGCGGCTTGTTCGAAAGAGCCGAAGGGGGCGTCGGCGCGGACGGGCGGCGGGAGCGTCGCGACCGTTCGTTCGGGGAGGGAGATGCGGGCGTGGACGTGGGTGGGGGGGGCGTAGTCGATGTAGAGCGGCGTCTTGCGCGCGGCGACGCCGGTATAGCGCTTGCCGAGCTGCGCGGGGAAGGGGGCCGGGAGGACGAGTCCGCGGCCGACGCGACGGGCGAGCTGGGGGGCGCGGAACTTGTACGTGACGAGGAAGGGGCCGGCGTCGTCGTCCTTGCCCTCCCATGACAGCGACATCAGGCTGGCACCGGGGAAGTGGAAGCCGAGGGTGTGCTGCTCGAACTCTGGCTGGACGCGATCGGCGGCGAGCTTTTCGAGGGCCTCGCGCCATTCGACGGCGGGCCAGCCGAGGAGCTTCTCCTTCACGGTGACCTCGCCCGAACCGTCGGCCGCGAGGCGCACGTCGAAGTCCATGCGGCGGTCGTCGGGATTGCCGGGAGGGATGCGGCCGCGCAGGAGCGGTCCGGCGCCGAGCGCGAAGGCGGGCGCGTCGCGCAGGAGCGGCGACACGAAGCCCGTCGCGGCGTGGCGATAGCGTGGGTCGAGGTAGAGGCCGCCGGCGCGGAGGAGCGGCTCGTCGTAGCCCTCCAGATCGGGCAGCTCGCCGTCGAGATCGGGGCCGCGGCGCGCGTGCGCCAGCCACAGCTGCGACGGCACGCCGGCCGCGCGCAGGAGCGCCGCCTCGAGTGTGATGCGGTTGCCCTCCTCGCGCGCCAGGATCGACGTGGCGCCCTCGTCGAGCGCGCCGCCGCCCTTGATGCGACGCCGCACCCAGGCGTCGACCGCGCGCACCTTGTCGGCTTCGCTGGCGGCGCCCTTCGTCGCCTCGGCGGCGACGCGCTTGAGCTCGGCGTTGGCGCGCAGCGCCAGGAGCTGCTGGTCGGCCAGATAGTCGCGCCAGCCGATCATCGACAGCCCCGCGCCCACGCGCACCGACGGCAGGAACTCGGCGAACGGCGCCGACGACGGCTCCTGGAACTGCTGCGCCTGCAGCTTCGTCGAGAACGTCGTGATGCGCAGCGCCTCGGCCTCCTTCACCGTCGGTGCCGGCACGCCGTCGCCGCGACGATCGAGCTGCAGCGTCAGCTCGCGCGGCGCCGCCACCACATACTCCGAGCGGTAGAGCGGCGCATCGTAGGATCGGAAGTAGAAACGCTCGGCCAAGAATCCGCCGGGAAAGGCGCCCGGCGGCGACGCGGGATCGACGTATTCGAACTCGACGTAATCGCCCGGCTCGAGGTCGGGCACCGAGATCGTCTCCTTCTCGGCCAGCTCCTCGGGCTCGCGCGTCGTCCCGTCCGCCTTGACCGCGCGCAGCACCAGCACGTCGGCGTCGCTCGGGATCTGCACCTCACCGAACTTGTCGATCGCGTCCTTGTCCTGCACGCGGATGATGTTGTGCGTGAGCGTCAGGCGCGCGCCGGTGGGGAACACGCGCGTCACGGTGCGGTCGAGGACGATGACCGCCGGCGTGTCCCACTTCGGCTTGGTCGCGTCGCGCTCGAACGCCGCGATCACCTGGCGGCCGTCGACGCGGAAGGGGTCCATGATGCCGGGGCAGCGGCCGCTCTCCGATTCGCACAGCGCCATGAGCGCGCGATGCAGCTCCTGGCTCTCGGGCGTCTCGCCCAGCCCCTCCTCGATGACCTTGCGCGCGCGCGCGGCCTGCCCGAGCGCGAACAGCCGGTCGGCCAGCTCGCGACGATAGTGCGACGCGCGCGGATAGCGCGCGACGAGGCGTGCCAGCTCCTCGACGGCGTGGGCGTCATCGCCCGATTGCGCCAGCGACTCGCCGAGACCCGCGCGCCACGACTCGCGCATCGGGTCGAGCGCCAGGAGGCGGCGATACTCGGCGATCGCGCCGGGCAGATCGCCGGTCGTGCGCAACAGATCGGCCAGCTCGTCGGAGCCGCCGCCGCAGACGCTCGCCTGCTTCGCCAGCTTGAGCGCCGTCGCGATGTCGTGGCGCTCGCGCTTCTGCGTCACCTCGGCCTCGAGCGCCGGGCAGGCCTCGCCGTCGCGGCGGCGCGCCTCGGCGAGCGCCACTTCGGCCTCGCGCTGCCAGCCGCGCTGCTTGAGCGCCTGGAAGCGGGCGAAGAAGAAGCGCCAGCTCGTCGGCGTCTTGACCTCGTCGAGCCGCGCCAGCGCCTCGCGCGGCCGATCGGCGTTGAGCTCGAGGAGCGCCAGGTTGTAGCGCGCCCGCTCGAGCGTCGGATCGAGCGCCAACGCCCGCTCGAGCGCACGACGGCCGCGATCGCGCGCCAGCCGCGCCGGACGCGATCCATCCTCGCTCCATAGCTGCGCCGCGAGGAGCTGCGCGGGCGCGAACTTGGGCGCGCGCTCGGCCAGCCGCGCGATGGCGGCTTCGCCCGCGTCGGCGTCGCCGCTGCGGAAGGCGGCGTGCGCGCCCAGGTAGTCGACCAGCGCCCGCTCGACCGCGTCACGCCCCTCGGGCAGCGACGGCTCGACGGCGCGAGCGGTTGCTGCGTGTGCGGACGCGGAAGCCGACGCGGAAGCGGAAGCCGAAGCACCAACAGCAGCAGCTGGAGTCGCCGGCGCCTGCGCCGCGTCGCCCTGATACGCCTCGAGCGGCGGATCGGCCCACAGCGCCAGCTCGGCCTCGGCGCGCCCACCGACGCCCGCGATCTTCAGCGCCACGCGATGCCACCCAGCCGACAACGGCAGCGTCAACCGCCGCACCCGCGCCGGCACGCGATCGGGCGAGAGCGCGTCGAACGCGGCCGCGCCGTCGACGTACAGCCGCCACGGCGCGTCGCTCTCGACGACCATGAGCGCCTCCGTCGCCTTCGGCGCGCGGAACCAGCCGACCGCGTAGAGCACGCCCGCCCTGCCCCGCTCCGCCTCCAGCGTCACCGCGCAGCCGCGCATCGACACCGCATGCAGCCGCCCGCGATCGCCATCTCCGTCGGCTGAAAAGGGCTGCGCGAGATCGAGCCGCGGCAGCTTTCCGTAGGCGCCCGCGACGAACCAGCTCCCGGGGCAGCCGCGCGCGCGATCGAGCGTCCGCGCCCCAGCCTCGTCGCCGAGCCGCCGCGCGTAGGTCGCACGCATCGCCAACAGGCGCCGGCGCGCCTCGGTCGGCAGCTTGGCGCCGTCGAGCTTCGCCAACCGCGCCGCCTGCTCCTTCTCGCCCGGCACCTCGCCGACGAGCTGCTCGAGCTTGTGCGCCGCCGCGTCGCCGAACGCCTGCCACCACGGATCGCGCGGATGGCGCGTGGCGCCGTCGAGCACCGACCACCACAGGTCCCAGGCGCGGTCCCAATCGCCGCGCTCGTGCGCCAGGAGCGCCCGTCCGTAGAGCGCGCGATCGTCGTCGCCCCCCGCCTCGGCGAAGGCGCGCTCCGCGCCCTTGACGTCACCGTCGAGCCACGCCTTCCAGCCGCGCTGCCCCGCGCTGCCAGGCGCGGTCGACCGCGGCCGCATGGCTGCGCAGCCGCCCACCATCAGCAGCGCCGCGACGACGACGGAGGCGGCTCTCATTTACCGAGGACCAGCTCTTGTCCGATGGCCGCGTCGACGTCGGCGCAGAATTTGCGGAACGCGCCGTAATCCTCGCGCGCGATGCGATGACGGTCGACCTGCAACGATGCCTCGACCACCACCGCGCCCCCTTTGTGCTGCGCCGCCAACGTGAACCGTCCGAACGGCGCCTCGACGGTGCGCGCCTCGGGCAGCCGCTTGACCGTCATGCCCGCCGGCAGCGTCACGGTCACGCGATCCTCCTGACGCCACGGGAACCCGAGCACCAGATCGTACTTGCGCGACGAGAGCCGCGCGTAGCTGCGCAGCATGTCGGCCTCGCGCCCGAGCGCCGGCAGCACCAACTCGCCGCCGTCGCTGGCCGCCTCGACGCGTCCCCAGTCGGGCACATCGATGCCGGCGCGCACTTCGACCGGCCGCTCGAGGTCGGGCAGCGTCGGCATGTCGACCGACTCGACGCGCGCCCCCGGATGCTTCTGCGACCACGCCTTGCCGTAGCGCTCGAGCCGCTCGCCCGGCGACTGATAATGATAGCGCCACTCGTGCGCCACCTCGCCGGAGACGGTGACATGCTCCTCGACCCGCGCGCCGCCGCCGGCGTCGAGCTTGACCGCCTGGTCGGTGATGACGCGGTTGCGATTGGCGGCCAGGACGGGCGTACGGCGCAGCTTGCCGTCGCGCACGATGAGCACCGGGATGTCCTGGTCCTGCGCCGGCAGCTCGTCGGCGCCCGAGAACTCGGCCGTGCCGTCGAGGAAGAGGTCGAGCTTCGGCACCCAGACGATGGCGTGATCGAACGGCGCCAGCGACGCCGGCTCGGCGTCGAGATCGCCGCCCCGCCGCGTGCGCGCCAGGACCAGCGACGACTCGACGCCGATCTCGCGCAGCATGACGACGAGCAGCGACGCCTTGTCCTTGCAGTCGCCAAACTTGCGCGCGAACACCTGCGTCGTGCGATAGGGCTGATATCCGTGAATCCCGAATTCGAGCCCGACATATCGGGTTTTGCGGACAACCAGATCGTAGACCGCGCGGATGCGCGCGCGCTCGTCGGTCAATCCCTTGACCGCCTCCATCACGGCGTCGTGAATGGCGGGGCTCGTGTGCAGCTGCTCCATGACGAGCCCGCGATACCACTGCGCCACGTCTTCCCACGTCTTGTACGTCGAGACATGGACATAGGCGGCCACGTCGGTGAACCCGGGCATGCCCGGTTCGGCGTCGACCTTGGCCACGTTGGCGGCGTGAAAGGTGTGGATGGTATCCGCGCCGCGCGTCTCCGATTCGTGCGTGACCCCGGCCAGCCGCGGCTTATTGAAATAAAGCGTTTTCGATTTCGGAGCGATCAAAACATAACGCGATTCCACGCGCGGTAAATCTTCCTGCAGGACGTGCAGATCGCCAAAGTAGTCGGCGAACATATTGCGCCGCGCCGTGTCGCTGATGACGTACTCGACGTCGATGACGTCGCCCGCCTCGAGCGCGTCGAAGTCGATGATCTGCGCCTTGACGTCGTAGTAGAGCCCGTACCACGGCTCCGAGACGTCGCGCTCCGCCGACGAGGTCGCCTCGATCACCTCGCCCGAGCGCTTGTAGACGCGCGCCGCGCGCACCTCGACCGCCTGCGTGTCGGGCGTGTAGCGGATGTCGACCTGCCCCTCCTCACGCGCCCCGCGCTCGTCGAGGATCTCGACCACCCGCTGCTGAAACGCCTCGGAGAGCCCGTTCGGGTGCACGCGCGTGACCTGCGAATCGTAGAGCACGCGGGCGCGATCGCGCGTCGCGCCGAGCTTGGGCGCGCGCTTGATCAAGGACGGCACGTCGACCGACCAGCCGCGCGCCAGATCCGAGCCGCGCTCCTTCGGCTGTAGCGCCAGCAGGTACGCGCGCAGCTCCGGATTCTGCGGCTTGAGCTCGAGCGCCCGCTTGAGCTGCCCGAGCGCCTCCTCGTCGCGCCCGAGGCGGTGCAGGAGCCGCCCGTCGCGCTCGAGCAGCCGCGTCTCGTCGGGCGAGACCTCGAGCGCCACCTTGAGCGCCTCGTGCGCGTCGCCGCCCTTGCCCATCGACTCGAAGACGTCGGCGCGATCGAGCGCGCACTGCAGCACGTCCGGCCGCGCGCGCGCGATGCGGTCCACCAGCTCGAGCGCCTGCTTCGACGCGCCCTCGGCGCGGGCGAACGAGAAGAGCTCGCGCAGCGCATCGGTGTCGTCGCGCTCGGCGTCGGCCACGCGCGCGTACATCTTCTGGGCATCGGCGCGACGACCGCGCCGCACGGCCAGCTGCGCCTCGGCGCGCAGCACCTTGAGCGGCGCGTGCTCCGTCTCGAGCTGCGCCAGCATCGTCGCCGCGCGCGACGGCACGCCGCGCTCCGACGCCAGCTCGGCCAGCCGCATGGCGATGGGCCAATAGGTCGGATCGGCGGCGCGTCCGTCGAGCCACAGCTCCTCCGCTCTCCGCTCGCGCCGCGACCGGTGGTAGAGCTCGCCGAGGAGCTCGTAGAGCGGCGCCTGGTCGGCCTTCGGCGCGCGCCGGGCGACCTCGACGCTCAGGCCCTCCTCGAGCGCGCGACGCTTGTCGTTGGGATCGATCTGCGCCAGCGCCAGCTGCCGATAGTTCTCCGGCGAAGGCTGAAGCTTGGCCGCGCGCGCGAAGGCGTCGGCGGCGCGATGCTGCTCCGGATCGTCGGGCGCGACGTGAAGCAGGAGCTGCCCCGCGTCACTCCAGGCCTGCGGATCCCGGGGATGGCTCTTGGCCCACGCCTCGAGATCGCGCCGCAGATCGGCGACCGCGTGGTGCGCGCGGCGACCCGGCTTCGACTCGGCGAACTTGGCCAGCTCCGTCGACGAGAGCAGCCCGTCGAGTGGCGTGCCGTCGGGCGCGGTCAGCCGCACGAACAGGCTCCAGGCCGAGTCGAGCGTCGACAGCTTCACCGTCACGCGGTTCCAGCCGGCGCGCAGCTCCACCGGCGCCGCATCCTGATCGAAGCGCACCGCGCGGTAGACGTCGCGGTCGACGGCGAGCGCACCATCGACCCACACCTTGACCGCCCCCGCGGAGCCGACGCGGACCGCGGCTTTCGTCGCCGCCGGCACACGCACCATCGTCGTCAGATAGGCGGTGACGTTGGTGTCCGGCCGGAGCATGGCGTCGAGCGACACCATCCCCTGCTGCGCGATGGCCGGCATCAAACGCCACTGCACCGCGCGCTCCTTGCCGTCGAGCTTCACCGACGGATCGATGGCGCCGACCAGCTGCGTCTCGGGCGCAAATTTCGCCGCGTGGCCGGTGCGACCTTCGTTGTCGAACGGACCGGCGACCCAGAACTGCGTCAACAGGCCCAGCCGCGCCCGCTCCGCCTCGGCCGCCTTCGGCTGCCCCATGCGATCGAGCACCAGTGAGCGCAGCCAGACCGCGCGCGCCTTGACGTCCGCACGCGCCGTCTTGCTCGTCGCTGCTTCCTCGAGAAACCGGGCCAGCGGCGCGCGGTCGTCGAGCACATCCCATAGATCCGTGATGGCGCCGAGCAGCGGCACCACCGCCTGCGGCCGCGCGCCCTCCCGTGCAAAACGCGTCTTGCGACTGTCGAGATCCCTGGCAAAACGCCCAATTTCGCCTGCGCGAGCCGCCGTCGCGGCCAGCGGGCCAACGGGGATCGAAACGAGCGTAAGCAGCACCGCCAAGCGTCGAGCGCGCGTCATGGACGAATCAGGATAGCACCGGAACACAGCTTGACCACCGTCGCTGCGTCCGATACGGTTGGCGACCATGATGAGACTTCGCGCGCTAGGGGCCGTAGCAGTCGTCGTCGGCCTCGCCGGTTGTGACCTGAAAGCCTTTACCGTGAGCACCACTGCCCCGGTGTTGAAGGTCGCTTCCGACTCGCTGGCCGCGGAGACCGACGTACAGCTGGCACGCGATGCCGCTCCGGCTTCGTTGAAGACGGTCGAAGGCTTCTATCAATCGGCTCCCAAGAACAAGGAGCTGCTCGAGATCCTGTCGCAGGGTTACATCGAGTACTCCTTCGGCTTCCTGGAAGACGATCTCGAGGCCATGCCGGACGACACCAAGCACGCCGCCGATCGCGACGCGCTCGCGGCGCGCGCCACCGGCCTGTACGACCGCGCCAACATGTATTCGATCCGTCTCGTCGAGCTGGAGGACAAGCACTTCGGCGAGATGTTCAAGAAGGACGTCGCCTCGGCCGAGGCCGCGGCGAAGAAGCTCGACAAGGATGCGGCGCCGGGCCTGCTCTTCACCGGCCTGTCGCTGGCGTCGGCCATCAACCTGAACCGCAACGATCTGGCTCGCGTCGTCGAGCTGCCCAAGGCGATCGCGCTCATCAAGCGCTCGCACGAGCTGGCGCCCAAGTTCTACAACGCCGGCGCCGCGATGACGCTCGGCGTCATCTATTGTTCGCAGGGCAAGGCGATCGGCGGCGATCCCGATCTCGGCAAGAAGTACTTCGAGGAGGCCATCAACGCCTCGGAGGGCAAATTCCTGATGCCGCGTGTCATGTTCGCCCGCTTCTACGCCGTCATCGTTCAGGACCGGCCGCTCTTCGAGAAGACGTTGAAGGAAGTCATCGCCGCCCCCCACGACATCTGGCCGGCGCAGCGCCTTCCGAACGAGCTAGCCAAACGGCGCGCGGCGCGCTACCTGGCGCATGCCGAAGACTTTTTCTAGACGAGGGCCGTCTCACCAGACGGACCTCTCACAGGAGATAGATTAATGAAGCGCCTTGCTTTTGCGGTCGCCTTGGTCGGATTTCTCGCGGGCGGCACTGCGCGCGCCCAGACGCAGCTCAAGATCGCGACGCTGGCGCCCGAGGGCTCGTCGTGGATGGTGGCATTTCACGAGTGGGCCAAGAACGTCGAGGAGCACACCTCCGGCAAGATCAAGGTGAAGTTCTTCGCCGGCGGCACGGCGGGCGACGAGCGCGATGCGGTGCGCAAGATGCGCCTCGGTCAGCTCAACGGCGCGGCGGTCACGGCGATCGGCCTCGGGCTCATCAACTCCGAGGTGCGCGTCCTCGAGCTGCCGATGCTCATCGACAACTACGGCGAGCTGGACTTCGTGCGCAACAAGCTCGACGGCGACATCCGCAAGAAGTTCGAAGAGAAGGGCTACGTGCTCCTGGCCTGGGGCGACGTCGGCCCCGTGCACATCTTCTCCAACGTCGCCATCAAGGGCAAAGCCGACCTGGCGCAGACCAAGATGTGGGCCTGGGTCGACGACGCGCTGGTGCGCGAGCTCTTCCATCAGCTCGGCGTCAACGGCGTGCCGCTCGGCGTGCCGGACGTGCTGCCATCGCTGCAGACGGGGCTCATCAACGCCTGCTACGGCTCGCCGCTCTCGACGCTGGCGCTGCAGTGGTACACCAAGGTCAAGTACATGACGTCGATGCACATCACGCAGGCCATCGGCGCCACCGTCATCACCAAGAAGGAATTCGACAAGCTGACGCCGGATCTGCAGAAGACCCTGATCGCCGACTCGAAGGAGTTCGAGGTCAAGGTCTTGAAGACGCTGCGCACCGACAACGAGAAGGCGCTCACGTCGATGAAGCAGGCGGGCCTGCAGGTGGTCGAGTCGCCGCCGGAGATGGTCAAGCAGTTCACCACCGAGGCGACTGCCATCCGCGTCAAGCTCGAGCCGACGGTCTACTCGCACGAGTTCCGCATGAAGGTCGAAAAGCTGGTCGCCGAATACCGCGCAGGCAAGAAGTAGAGGACCGTGGCGGCGCAGTCGGGGGGAGACCCGCCCGAGGGCGGTAAGGGGCCGGGCTTCGCCGGGCTGTCGAAGCGCGGCGCCATCATCTCGGTTCGCCTGAAGTCGGGCGACGCGGTCAAGCCGCATCATCACGTCCCGCCCCATTGGCCGGCGCCGGTGCGCGCGGTGGCGGCGCTGTCGCGCTTCCTCGCCGTCGTCGAAGGCGTGGGCATCGGCTTCTGCATGTTCTCGGTCGTGCTGCTGGCGACCTGGCAGTTCGTCGAGCGCAACCTGACCCAGAACCGGCTCTGGTTCTTCCACGTGCCGCCCTGGACCGACGGCGTCATCCGCCACTCGGTGTTCATGCTCGGCTTCCTCGGCGGCGCCTACGCGACCTACACGGGGCGCCACATCCGCATCGACGCGGTCACGCGCGTCATCAAGGGCAAGAAGCGGATGGCGCTGCGCGTGGTGACGACGCTGGTGGCGATCGTGATCGTGGCGCTGTTCGCGCGCGCGGCGTACGAGTTCTACCAGATCACGCTGCAGGAGGCGGGCGAGGCGTCGCAGGCGGAGGAGCTGTTCACGCCCGCGCGCGGCGCGATGATCATCGTCATCGGTTACATCGTCATCGCCTTTCACTTCTTCGTGCAGGCCGTCATCGACGTCTGCTGGCTCGTCTCGAAAGAGCAGCCACCGGCGGAATGGATCGCGGAAGCGGCGCATGGCGCCGAGCTGCCGGCCGAGGATTCGGCCGTCGTCGCGGCCCACGACCCTCAAGGACAGGCGGAGACGCTGGCGCGAGAAGACGCGGCCGCGCGCGAGCCGGAGCATGGAAAATGAGCGGGCCGCTCTCCTTCATCATCTTGTTGGCGGTGCTCGGCCTGCCGCTCTTCTGCGTCCTCGGCGCGGTCGGGCTCGCCGGGTTGCACCACTCCGACACGCCGCTCTCGGGCGCGCTGGCCGACGTCTACGCGCTGGCCGGCGGCAAAGCGGTCTCGCTGTCGACGATCCCGCTGTTCACGTTCGCCGGCTACCTGATGGCGCGCGCCAAGACCGCCGAGCGGTTGGTGCGCATGTCGAAGGCGCTGTTGGGCTGGATTCCCGGCGGCCTCGCGCTCATGACGGTGTGGACCTGCGCGTTCTTCACGGTCTTCACCGGCGCCTCGGGCGTGACCATCGTGGCGCTCGGCGGCTTGCTCTTGCCGGAGCTCGAGCGCTCGCGCTACTCGAAGCGCTTCGCCATCGAGGTCGTCACCGGGTCGGGCGCGGTCGGCCTGCTCTTCCCGCCCGCCTTGCCGCTCATCGTCTACGGCATCGTCTTCGGCTTGAACGCGGGCCAGGCCAACATCGAGTTCTCGATCGAGCGCTTCTTCATGGCCGGCATCGTGCCGGGCCTGCTCCTGCTCTTCATCCTGTCGGTCTATTGCGTCGTCGAGGGTTGGCGCTCCAAGGTGCCGACCACGCGGCTCGATCTGCCGGAGTTCTTCAAGGCCTTCTGGGAGGCGAAGTGGGAGCTGCCGATCCCGTTCGTCATCATCGGCCTCCTGGTGATGGGCCTCGCGGTCATCCCCGAGGTCGCGGCGCTCACGGCGCTCTACGTCTTCGTCGTCGAGGTGTTCGTCTATAAGGACATCAGTATCAAGCGCGACCTCTTCGCGGTCACGCGCGAATCGATGACCCTGGTCGGCGCCATCTTCATGAAGATCGTGGCGGCCACCATCCTGACCGCCTTCTTCGTCGACGCCGGCATCCCCGACCGGCTGTTCCAGTGGCTCTCGCAGTTCGTGCACTCGCAGGCGGCGTTCCTGCTGGTGCTCAACGTGCTCTTGCTCCTGGTCGGCTGCTTGATGGACATCTTCTCGGCCATCGTCGTGGTCGTGCCGCTCATCGTTCCGGCGGCGGCGCAGTTCCACATCGACCCCTACCACCTCGGCGTCATTTTCCTGCTCAACCTGGAGATCGGCTACCTGTTGCCGCCGGCGGGCCTGAACCTGTTCATCGCGGCCTTCCGCTTCAATCGGCCCATCACCGAGCTCTACCGCGCGGTCATTCCGTTCATCCTGCTCATGGCGCTGGCGCTCGGCCTCGTCACCTATATTCCGCAGCTGGTCGTGGTCCCGAAGGCGGCGCGTCCGCCGGCGGCGGCGCAACCGTCCACGCCGTGACATACTCGGCGTAGCAGATGCGCGCGCTCGTCGAAGCTTGCCGCCCGAGACAGTGGGTCAAGAACCTCTTCGTCGCGGCGCCGCTCGTGTTCGCCAAGCGGCTCGCCGACGCGCAGCCCTCTTTGCGCGCGCTGGCGGCCGTCGGCCTCTTCTGCGCGCTCTCGAGCGCCGTCTATCTCTGGAACGACATCATCGACGTCGACAAAGATCGCGCGCACCCGCTCAAGCAGAAGCGCCCCATCGCGTCGGGACGGCTCAGCATCAAGACCGCGCGCATCGCCGCCGCGACGCTGGCGGCCGGCGCGCTCGCGCTCTCGTATGTGCTCGACCCGCGCTTCGCCGCGTGCGCGCTCTTGTACCTTCTCAACAACGTCGCCTACTCGCTCCTGCTCAAGCGCGTCGTCTACATCGACGTGCTCTCGATCGCCGGCGGCTTCCTCCTGCGCGTCGCGGCCGGCGCCTTTGCCGTGCGGGTCGAGGCGTCGCCCTATCTGCTCGTCTGCACGGCGCTCCTGGCGAGCTATCTCGGGTTCGGCAAGCGCGCGCACGAGCTGGCGCTGGCGGGCGATCGCGCGGCGGCGCAGCGCGCGGTCTTGCAGTCGTACAAGGCGGGGGTCTTGCGCGTGGCGCTGTGGGCGACGGCGGTGACGACGTTCGTGAGCTACGTGATGTACACGCGCGCCGAGCACACCGTTCGCTTCTTCGGCACGACGCGCATGCTCTGGACGGCGCCGTTCGCCGCCTTCGGGCTGGTCCGCTTCTACACGCTCGTGCAGACGCCCAAGGGCGAGTCACCGACGGAGGAGATCCTCAAGGACGGGCCGTTCGTGGTGAACCTGCTCACGTGGGGCGCGGCGACCACCCTCATCATCTACCTGCGCTGACGACGCGTCGCTAGAGGCGCGCTTCGAGCACCAGGTTGAACGGGGTCTGCGTGGCGCGGCGCATCTTGGAGAAGCCGCCGCCCGAGACAATGACATCGCGCAGCCTCGCTTCGCCCGCCTGCGCACCGAGCGCCGGCCCCTTGCACGACAGCGAGTGCGGCACGCACAACATCGTCGACGCCGAGTAGAACACGCGTCCGACCGGGTTGAAGTTCGCCTCGGTGCGATCCTCCGAGAAGGGCTCCACGATCATCCAGGTCCCGTCCTTGGCCAGCGTCCGCCGCACGTGCTGCGCCGCGCCGATGGGATCTTCCATGTCGTGCAAGCAGTCGAAGTGCGCGACGAGGTCGTAGCCGGTGCCCGGGTACTCGGTCGCCTTGGCGACCTCGAAGGTCACGCGGTCGGCCACGCCCGCTTCCTTTGCCCGCTTGCGCGCCGTCTCGATCGAAGCCGCGTGCGAGTCGAACCCGACGAACGTCGACCTGGGAAACGCCTTGGCCATGATGATCGTCGACGCGCCCAGGCCGCAGCCGACGTCGGCGACCTTGCCGCCACGCTCGAGCTTCTCCTTGACGCCCTCGAGCGCCGGGATCCACGCGCTCACCAGGTTGCCGATGTAGCCCGAGCGGAAGAAGCGCTCCGTCCCTTCGAACAGGCACGGATGCTGATCGCCCCACGCCGTGCCGCCGCCGGTGCGAAAGCTCCCTTCCGTTTTTTCAATCCCGTCCCAGCAGGCCTGGGTCACCTGGAACAGCCCCGGCACGAACGCCGGGCTCGTCTCGTCGGCGAGCGCCATCGCCTGCTCCGGCGGCAGCGTGTAGCGACCGCTCGCCGCATCGTAGGTCACGTAGCCGCCCGCGGCCTGCGAATTGAGCCACTCACGGCAATAGCGTTCGGCCGTCTCGGTACGCTTGGCCAGCTCCGCTGACGTCAGCGGCCCATCTTTCGCGAGCGCCTTGTACAGCCCAAGCCGATCGCCCACGACCACCAGCGCCGCCGACAGCGCCGCGCCCACGTCACCTACAACTTTGTTCAAGAACAGCTCGAGCTTTCCCATATCCACTTCGTTCGACATCGCGTCACCTCCTACCCCGCAATCTGCCGCTGCATCGTTGGAGCCACCGTTGGCGCCAGCGTGGATATTGTGCGAAAACCGTCGAGGGGGGCGGCGTGGGCAAGAACGAAGTGCAGATTCGAGTACTTGGCGATCTGGCAATCGTTCGCAACGGCCGCTCCGTGCCGCTGCCGGCGTCGAAGAAGACCCGCGCGCTGTTGGGCTACCTGGTCGCGACCGGCCAGCCGCACCTGCGCGAGCGGCTGTGCGAGCTCCTGTGGGACGGCCCCGATGACCCGCGCGCGGCGCTGCGCTGGAGCCTCTCGAAGCTGCGGCCGCTCGTCGCCGAAGCCAACCTGCAGGCCGACCGCGAGCGCGTCGCCTTTGACCCCGCCGGCGTCGACGTCGACCTGACGATGCTGCGCGCCGCGGTCCCGTCGGCGTCCTCGGAGCTGCCGCTGGCCGTCCTGCGCGCGGCGGCGGAGCGCTGCGCCGGCGAGCTGCTCGACGGTCTCGACCTGCCCGACTGCTTCCGCTTCCACGCCTGGTGCACGGCCGAGCGCGAAGCGGTGCGCTCGTTGCGCGTGCAGCTGCTCGCCTCGCTCGTCGCGCGCGTCGCCGCCAGCGCGCCCGACGAAGCGCTCAAGTGGGCCCGCGCGCGCCTGGCCGTCGATCCGCTCTCCGACGCCGCGCACGCGTCGGTGGTGCGCTGCCTCGGCGCGCTCGGCCGCACGCGCGACGCCATCGCGCACTACGACGAGGCGCGCCGCCTCCTGGCGGCCGAGCTGGGCGCCCGCCCGATCGCGCTCCTCGAGCGCGCCCGCGACGAGCTGTCACAGCTCGCGGCCCCGCCGCCCGTCGCTGACGCACCGATGGCCGCCGCCCGCCACGACGCCCCTCGCAGCGCGCGCCCGCTCGTCGGTCGACGCCGCGAGCGCGCTCTCGTCGCCACGCTCGTCGCCGCCACGG
>JAQBQH010000366.1 GCA_028287105.1 Myxococcales bacterium | reverse complement strand
GCTGGTGTAGCCCTCGCGCGTGAACGAGTTGGGCCCGATGCCGACGAGCTGCGGCGGTCCGAGGACGAGGTCGGCGGCGCTGCGCGGGCCGATCTTGGAGTTGCCGTTCTTGAAGGCGAGGATGCCGGTCACCGTCGCGTAGTTGACGCCGACGACGGGGAAGACGTAGGGCAGCGCCAGCGACCCGAGGTCGTCGACGCGGAGGTTGCCGGTGACGACGAACTCGTTCGTCGGGGCGGTGTCGGACTGACCGGGCGGCGGCGCGATGTCGGTGACGAAGACGTTGGCCACCTGCACCACGACGCCCTCGAGCGCCTTGGCGCGCGTGCCACCCGTGGCCACCTCGGCCGGGGTGACGACCACCGGCGGCGGCAGCGTGGCGGCGGTGCCCTTCACGACGGCGGTGCCGCCCGACAGCTCGATCTCGGAGAAGAAGGTGACCACCTGGGCCGGGTTGACGTCGACGATGCTGCCGACGACGAGGCCGGCCGGCGGCTTGCCGAACACGAACACGCCGGAGTTGTCGGCGCCCGTGTAGGCGGCGTCCGTCGGCTGCACCTGCACGAAGTAACCGGTCGCCGCGCGGGCCGCGCCGCCGTAGCTGATCGCGGTCACGACCGCGTCGCGCACGCCGACGAGCTGGTTCTGCAAGGCCGCGTTGGTCTTGATGTCATAGATCGTGGTCCAGCAGGCCTTCGAGCCGCCGTTGTTGACCATCGGGCAGGCGTCGCAGGCGTCGCCGTGGCCGTCCGAATCCGAGTCGACCTGATCGGGGTTGGCGACCGTCGGGCAGTTGTCGCCCCCGTTGGCCACACCGTCGCCGTCGACGTCGGCGGCATCGACGAGCGCGCAGCTCATGGCCGCAGCGTCGAGCGGGCAGGCATCGCACGCGTCGCCGCGCCCGTCATTGTCGGCGTCGGCCTGCTTGCCGTTGTCGACCGGACGGATCGGGTTGAACACGGTCGGGCAGTTGTCCATGGCGTTGGGGATGCCGTCGCCGTCGGAGTCGTCGGCGCTGATCACGCCGCTGTAGGTCGTCGAGCCGTTGACGGCCATCGGACGCTTGGGCATGCAGGTCGGCTCGGTCGGCGGCGTGTCGCAGAAGAAGAGGGGATAGCTCGTGGCGTTGCTCGTCGTCAGCGCGGCGAGCGTCTTGCCCGTCTCCGACATCGAGCAGACCGACTTCGGCGTGCCGCACACGTCGAGCGCCTCGCAGCCGCTGGCGAGCGCGCCGACGACGGTGGCGTCGCCGTAGAGCGCCTTGCCCGCGCGCTCGACGAGGACGACCTTGGACGGCTGGCTCTCGATGATGGCGCGATGGTCCTTCTTGGTCGCGCCGTCGAAGATGGCGATGTCGGCGAACGCGCCCGGCACGAGGCGGCCGAGCACGTCGTCATAGTTGATCGACGCCGCGGCGTTGCGCGTGACCATGAGCCACAGGTCTTCGTCGGTGAAGAACTTGTTGTAGTAGGTCTGGTTGAGCGAATCGGCGCACGACAGCTCGCGCAGGAGGTTCATCGATCCCGACGGGGTCCAGTCGGTGCCGAGCGCGATCTGCACGCCGAGGCGGGTCGCCGTCAGCACCTGCGCGGTGTCGCCGTAGAGACGGATGTTCGAGCGCGGCGACCAGATGAGCGCCGTCGAGGTGGCGGCCATCTTCTGGTAGTCGCCGGGCGTGAGGCCGATGCCGTGAACGAACGACGACTGCGGCAGCGTGATGTTGACGCCGTCGGTCGCCTGACCCGAGAGGCAGAGGAACTCGTTGCGCGCTTCGGTGTCGATGCCTTCCGAGACGTGGCCCTGATAGGCGAGGTCGTTGGCGATGCCGATCACCGACGGCAGCGCCGGGTACTTGCAGCCGCTCGCGAGCTGCGTGCCGGAGGTGTCGTTGAGCGGGAAGGTGTCGTTGTCGACGGCGGGCTTGAGGATGAGCCCCTCTTGCAGCGTCGCCGAGTCGAGGTTGCGCAGCCAGCCGCTCGGCTTGGAGGTGCCGACCGAGCCGATCACCGACGTGGCGCCGCCGACCATGAAGCGCAGCTCGGTCCACTGGACGACGTCGGCGGTGGTCTTCGAGTTGGTGCCGTTGATGGCGGTGTGGCCGCGCGCGCCGGTGCGCCAGTCGTTGCGCTGCTCGTAGCGCTCGCCCGAATCGGTGCCGGGCGTGTTGTGATCGTAGGTGATGTGATCGTGCGGGTTGATGAGACCGGGCGAGATGACGCCGGTCGGGCAGTCGATGGTGGTCGCGCCCGCGGCGGCGACGGCGCCGGTGCAGTCGCAGTCGACGCACTGGATGATGCCTTTGTCGTCGACGAGGACCTGACCGCCGTGGAGCACGCGGCCGGGGAGCAATACGCTGCCGGTGAACAGCTGCGCGCCCGAGCCGGCGGTCACCTGGCAGGTGCCGGACGGCAGCGGCGCGTCGGTGGCGCGCGCGCAATCGATGGTGATCGGCTGCGGGCGGCTCGACGCCGGCGTCAGCGTGCAGTCGGCTTCACAGCCGTCGCCGGCCATGGTGTTGCCGTCGTCGCA
This sequence comes from Myxococcales bacterium, assembly GCA_028287105.1. Classification (GTDB taxonomy): domain Bacteria; phylum Myxococcota_A; class Polyangia; order Palsa-1104; family Palsa-1104; genus JAQBQH01. Next base: position 4,435 of record JAQBQH010000366.1, on the reverse strand, counting down.
CGCCTCGGGCGACTGAACGACGCCGTCGCCGCAGCGAGGGTTGTTCTTCGACGAGTTGCCACAGCCGACGATCAAGGACGAGGAGAAGGCGAAGAATAGGGCGCACTTCAAAAAACGCATCGGCGCACTTGAGCACAACGCACGCGTGCTGCCAAGCGACGGATTGGCCAATTGGGTGCAAATAACGCGACGCATGGCGTCAGCGCGATCTGGGGATTCTTCAGCGCCGCGGTGCGGGCGGCGCCGGGCCGATGCTCGAAGGCGGCGGGTGCTGCGGCGGGCCGATGCTCGGCGGCGGCGGGCGGCGCGGCGGCCCAATCGTGGGCTGGGGCGGCGGTGCGCCCTCCGAGACGCCCGGTGCCGCGGCGCGGCGGTAGACGACGCGGCCGCCCACGATGGTCATGACCACCTCGATCTCGGTGAGGTGCTCGGGCGCCGTGGCGGTCGGATCCGCGGACAAGAGCACCAGATCGGCGAGCATGCCCGGCGCCAGCGTTCCCTTTAGCGCCTGCATGCCCTCGGCGGTGGCGCTGCCGACGGTGTACGCCTCGAGCGCCTGCACCGGGTCGATGCGCTCGGCGGTGCCGAAGCCGCCGTGCGTGACCGCGAGCTTCAGCGACTCGAGCGGCGCCAGCGTGCGCGCCGGCGTGTGGTGCCCGTACCAATCGCTGCCGATGCAGCTGCGCACGCCGCCCTGGATGATGGTGCGCAGCGGAAAGGCGCGCTCGGTGCGCCACTCGGGGACCATCGACGGGTTCGAGCAGACGACGATGCCGAGCTTGGCCAGCCGCTCCGCTTCGGCCGCGGTCACCTCGTCGGCGTGATCGACGCGAAACAGGCGTGCCTTTTCCGGTGCGCTCTTGGACATGCGCTCGACCGCGTCGAGGAACGACGCCAGGGCGCGGCGCGACAGCACGTGCACGACCACCTTGCGATCCGCCTTCGTCGCGTCGTCGTAGATCGCCTGCAGCTCGAAGCGGGTGATGCGCGCCCAGTCGTCGTGGAAGTATTTGACGCCGTCGACGCGCACCCACTCCGGCGCCGCGGCCTGCCAGTCGGAGTGATAGAGGCGATTGGCGAAGCGATAGCCGATGGGCACGAAGCGCACGCGCGCGGTGAGCGTGCCTTCGCGGCGCAGCTTCTCGAAGATGTCGGGCAGCTCGTCGATCAGCTGCACCGAGGTGATGCCGAGGCGCGCCAGCTCGGCTAGAAAGCCGCGCGCACCGTCGAGGAGGGTGCGCTCCGGCAGCGACTTGATGGCGCGGTCGAGCGCGGCGTTGAGCTCGCGGCCGCGGACGAAGCCGCGCGGCGCCTCGTCCTTGCCGAAGCGGCACAGCGCCATGGCGCGATGATTGACGAGCCCGCCGCGCTTGGTGACGACGAAGATGGGGCGCGGCAGGAAATCGAGGTCGGCCGCGCGCGCGACACCGTCGGGCAGGCCGGGTGTGGTGACGAAGAGCCAGTCGTTGGGCGGGCGAGCGCGAGCCCCCTCGGCGATGGCGGCGAGCCACTCCTTCTTGGGCAGCTCGGGCACCTCGATGCCGCGCGCTCCGCCCAGCGTGAGCGAATAGCCGAAGTGGACGTGCGCGTCGTTGAACCCGGGCACGACGGTGGCGCCGGCGGCGTCGATGATCTCGGCGCCGGGACCGGCGGCCCGTCGCGCGGCCGCTTCGTCGTTGCCGGCGTAGGCGACCCGCCCGTCGACGAGCGCGAGCGTCGTGGCCACCGGCTGCGTCGGCATCATCGTGAGCACGTGCGCGTGCGTGATCACGACAGCCAGGATGGCGGCGAGCATCGAGCTCAAAGCATAGCGCGGGTTAGCGCCAGCGGAAGAGCTTGAGCGCGATCAAAAAGGCGCCGACGCCCCACGCGGCGACGATGGCCATGGGGCGCGCGACCTGCGCCAGCCCGGCGCCGTCGATCATGATCCCGCGCAGCGCGTCGTTGAGCGCGGTCAGCGGCAGCGCCTTGATGACCGGCTGCAGCACCTCGGGAAAGCGCTCCGACGAGAAGAAGACGCCCGAGCACAGGAACATCGGCATCTGCACCAGGTTGATGAGCCCGTTGGCGGTCTGGGTGTTCTGCGCGCGCGACGCCGTGAGGAGGCCGAGACCGGCGAAGGTGAGCGAGCCGAGCGTGGCGCAGCCGAGCAGGAGCAGGAGCGATCCCTTGACGGCCACGTGGAACACCAGCCAGGTGAAGCCGATGAGGAGCGGCAGCTCACCGAGGAGGAAGAGGCCGCGCATGGCGCCGAAGGCGAACAAGAAGTCGCGCTTCTTCATCGGCGTAGCGAGGAGGCGCTTGATGAGCTTGCGCGTACGCATCTCGACGAGGACGAAGCCGATGCCCCACATCCCGGACGACATGAGGTTGAGCCCGAGGAGACCCGGGACGAGGAAGTCGATGTAGCGCGACCCGGGCGCGTCGACCTTGAAGTCGGCGACCTTGGTGGGATCGACGCGGCCCTCGGCGCGCTGCAGGATGTCGTCGACGACGGCGCGCGCCAGCCGGCTGTCGGGGCGCGTGGGATCGAACTGGTACGTGCGCGGACCGGTCGCGGTGGCGGGCACGACGACGAGCGCCACCTTGCCGGTGCGCAGCGCTTCGTGCGCGCCGCGCTCGTCGTAGACCTGCACCTTGACCTGGCCCGATCGCTCGAGCGCGCCGAAGACGGCGGGCGCGCCTTCGCCCTGGAGGACGGCGGCCCACACCGGCTCGGGCGGGCGGTTGCGGAAGGCGACGCCGAGGGCGAAGGCCAGGACGATGGGAAACACGAACGCCCAGAAGATCGTCGACGGCTCGCGATAGAAGCTGCGCCAGCGCGCCAGCGTCAGCTGCCACAGCGGCGAGAAGTTCGGGCTCGACGGTCTACTCACGAAGCTGCCTCCCGGTGAGTGACACGAACACGTCCTCGAGCGTCGCGTGGTGGGTCGACAGCCGGTGGAGCGGCGCGCCGAGCCTGCCGAGATGCTGCAGGAGCGCGGGGATCGAGACGTGGACTTCGTTGACGGTGAGCGCCCAGCCGTCGGCGACGTGCCGCGCCGCCCGCACGCCGGGCAGCGCTGCCAGGGGCGCTTCGTCGAGCGGCCGGTCGGTGACGAACTCGATCACCTGCTCGCCGCCGAGCGTGGCGATGAGCTCCTTCGGCGTACCGAGCGCGATCAGCTTGCCCTTGTCGACGACGCCGACGCGGTCGCACAGGCGCTCGGCCTCGTCCATGTAGTGCGTGGTCAGGAGCACCGAGCGCCCCTCGGCGCGCAGCCCGAGGACGATGTCCCATAGCTGCCGGCGCGACTGCGGATCGAGGCCGGTGGTCGGCTCGTCGAGGAAGAGCAGCTCGGGGTCGCCGACGAGCGCGCAGGCGACGGCGAGGCGCTGCTTCTGGCCGCCCGAGAGCTTGGAGTACCAGGTGTCGCGCTTGTCCTCGAGCGAGACCAGCTTCACCAGCGCTTCGACGTCCTGGCCGTGATCATAGAAGCTGCGGAACAGGCGCAGCGACTCGATGACCGAGAGCCGCTCTTGCAGGTGCGTCTCCTGCAGCGAGATGCCGAGCCGTCCCCGCAGCCACGCTTCGTCCGTCGCCCAGTGGCGGCCGAGGACGGTCACCTCGCCGGCGGTGGGATCGTTGAGCCCCTCGAGGATCTCGACGGTGGTGGTCTTGCCGGCGCCGTTGGGGCCGAGGAGGCCGAAGCATTCGCCGCGGCGCATGGCGAGGTCGAGGCCGTCGACGGCGGTGACCGTGCCGTAGCGCTTGACCAGCCCGCGCAGCTCGATGGCGTTCTCGGAGGTGGAGGGAAGGTTGCCCGTCACGCGCGTTTCTTGTAACGGAGCGCGCACAGGAGCGCCAGTGCGGAGATCACGAGCGCCGCGTCGTGCACCGGTGGCGCGCGGCCGAGGTCGCAGCCGCAGCCGCCCTTGCCGCCGCCGCCGCTGCCGAGGTCGCCACCGCCGGTTCCGCCGCCGATTCCGCCCGCCATGTCGCCGCCGCTGCCGTCGAGGCAGGCCGACACGTGGACCGCGCGCGTCGTGGCGCAATCGGTGGGCGAGGCGCAGTGCGGCTCGGGCAGATCGGGCACCGACGCGCCGGTCGCGGGGATGTCGGCGCGATCGGGATAGGCGACCGCGAGCGCGCTCCAGTGCTGAGCCGACGGCGGGTGCTCCATCCAGCCGAAGATTCTTTCCTGATACGGGCGTGCGCCGCAGCCGGCCTTGGTGTCGCAGACGCCGCGCGTCGCCGAGTAGTTCGGGTTGTTGGGGTTGTTGCTGAACGCGAGGCCGTTGTAGGCCCACGCGGCGACGTACCAGTCTTCGACGATGCGCGGCTGGTTGTCGCCGACGCAGTTGGTGGCGCGCCACTTGTCGGCGAGGATGAGCGTGCCGGCGGCGAGGTTGTAGGTGGCGTCGCCGGCGACCCGGGCGCGATCGAACGCGGGCA
>JAQBQH010000352.1 GCA_028287105.1 Myxococcales bacterium | reverse complement strand
CGCGGGCCGCGAGGCCGACCGCGTCGAGCGCCGCCTCGGCGCGGGCGATGACGTCGCGCCTCGAGAGCCCGAGGATCTCGAGCGGCATGCCGACGTTGTCGCGCGCCGAGCGCTCGCCGAGCAGCTTGAAGTCCTGGAACACGACGCCGATGTTGCGCCGTACATAAGGTATCGAAGCGTCGCTGAGCCGCGCGAGGTTGCGGCCGGCGACGGAGAGCTCGCCGCGATCGGGCCGCTCGGCGGCGAAGACGAGCCGCAGCAGCGTCGATTTACCCGCGCCCGACGGGCCCGTCAGCAGGACCGCGTCGCCGTCACCCACGCTCAGCGAGACGCCTTTGAGCGCCGACTGACCTCGGAACGACTTCCAAACGCCGTCGAATTGGATCATCCCAACTCGACCGTAAACGGGTCGCTGGGAAGCCGCAAATTTCGGATCGTTTTTGTTTTGAATGCTTACGTCGAGTTACCATTTTGTTATTGCAATGTAGTGCCATGACAATATACTAGGCTCAGTCGGGTTGTTGCCTCTGTCGGTTGGGGGAGCCATGGATTCGCTGGGTTTGCGTCCGTTCAACACAAGCGAGTCACAGCCATCAACACCTAGATCACAGGTTTATCCACAGGTAACTATCGAATTAGATTCGCAATTCCCGTTGACACCAAATCGTTGCAAGCGTAGGGTCCAAAGCACGGCGACAAACAGAGCCCTTTGACGGACCCAAGCCATTTCGCTGGGGTTCGAAGGACTTCTTTTGTCGAAAAAACGACGGCGCGGAGGGGTACATGATTTCCAAAGGCGGCCTGAACGGCCAGAACAAGAAGAAGGAGCTCTCCGGAGCGCCCAAGCGGCGCAAAGGAGAGCGAAACGCGCCCGCCACCGCAAAGGGGATGACGGTGCCCCGCTACTTCACGCGCCCGGGGGTCGATCCGTTCGACCAGGTCGAGTGGGAGCTGCGCACGGCCGCGATTACCGGTGAAGGCGGCCACGTCTACTTCGAGCAGAAGGACGTCGAGGCGCCCTCGTCGTGGTCGCAGATGGCGACCAACGTCGTCGTACAGAAGTACTTCCGCGGCCAGGTCGGCACGCCGTCGCGCGAGCGCTCGGTCAAGCAGCTGATCGCCCGCGTCGTCGACACCATCACCGGCTGGGGTATCAAGCAGCATTACTTCGCGACCGACGCCGATGCGTCGGCGTTCGCCGACGAGCTCAAGCACCTCCTCGTCGAGCAGAAGATGTCGTTCAACTCGCCGGTCTGGTTCAACGTCGGCGTCGAGACCGAGCCGCAGTGCTCGGCCTGCTTCATCAATAGTGTAGACGACTCGATGGAGTCGATCCTCGGCCTCGCCAAGACCGAGGGCATGCTCTTCAAGTACGGCTCGGGCACCGGCACCAACCTGTCGCCCATCCGCTCCTCCAAGGAGCTGCTCAACGGCGGCGGCACCGCCTCGGGCCCGGTCTCGTTCATGAAGGGCTTCGACGCGTTCGCCGGCGTCATCAAGTCGGGCGGCAAGACGCGCCGCGCCGCCAAGATGGTCATCCTCAACGTCGAGCATCCCGACGTCGTCGAGTTCGTCAACGGCAAGGTCAACGAAGAGAAGAAGGCGTGGGCGCTCATCGACGCCGGCTACGACGGGTCGTTCACCGGCGAGGCCTATGCGTCGGTCTTCTTCCAGAACTCGAACAACTCGGTGCGCGTCACCGACGAGTTCATGGACGCGGTCGTGCGTGACCGCGCCTGGCACACCAAGAGCGTGACCACCGGCGCGATCGTCGAGACCTTCCGCGCGCGTGACCTGTGGCGGCAGATCGCCGAGGCGGCGTGGCAGTGCGGTGACCCGGGTCTGCAGTTCGACACCACCGTCAACGACTGGCATACGTCGAAGAACTCGGGACGCATCAACGCCTCCAACCCGTGCTCCGAGTACATGTACCTGGACGACTCGGCCTGCAACCTGGCCTCGCTCAACCTGCGCAAGTTCCAGAACGAGGACGGCTCGCTCGACGTCGAGTCGTTCAAGCGCGGCGTCGAAGTCACGGTGCTGGCGCAGGAGATCATCGTCGACAACGCCAAGTATCCGTCGGAGAAGATCGCGGCCAACTCGCACGCGTATCGTCCGCTCGGCCTCGGCTACGCCAACCTCGGCGCGCTGCTCATGTCGCGCGGCCTGCCCTACGACTCCGACGCGGGTCGCGCCTACGCCGGCGCGGTGACGTCGCTCATGTGCGGCCACGCTTACGCGACGTCGGCGAAGATCGCGCGCGACGTGACGGGGCCGTTCGAAGGCTATCCGCAGAACAAGGAGCCGTTCATCAGCGTCATGGAGAAGCACCGCCGCCACGTCGACAAGATCGACGGCGCGCTGGTCGCATACGACCTCATGACCGCGGCACGCGAGTCGTGGGAGCAGACGATCAAGATCGGCCGCGAGTTCGGCTTCCGCAACGGGCAGGTGACGGTGCTGGCGCCGACGGGAACCATCGGCTTCATGATGGACTGCGACACCACGGGCATCGAGCCGGACATCGCGCTCGTCAAGTACAAGCGCCTCGTCGGTGGCGGCATGCTCAAGATCGTCAACAAGACGGTGCCCGAAGCGCTCACGCGCCTCGGCTACTCGGCCGATGAGACCAAGAAGATCATCGACCACATCAGCGAGAAGGACACCATCGAGGGCGCGCCGGGGCTCAAGGAAGAGCACCTGCCGGTCTTCGACTGCGCCTTCCGCGCGCAGAACGGGTCGCGGTCGATCCACTACATGGGCCACATCAAGATGATGTCGGCGGCGCAGCCGTTCCTCTCGGGAGCGATCTCGAAGACGGTCAACCTGCCGGGCGATTGCACCGTCGAGGACATCGAGAGCGCGTATCTCGAGTCGTGGCGGCTCGGGCTCAAGGCGGTCGCGGTCTATCGCGACGGCTGCAAGCGGTCGCAGCCGATGTCGACGTCGAAGAAGACGAACGCCGACGGAACGCTCGGCGGCGCGCAGTCGGTGCCGGATGCGCTGGCGGCGTGGGCGGGTCTGACGCCCGAGGAGCTGGTGGTCAAGGTGGCGACGCAGGCGAACCCGAAGGGGGCGCCGGTGGCCGTGCGGCGCAAGCTGCCCGACGAGCGCCAGTCGTTGACGCACAAGTTCTCGATCGCCGATCACGACGGCTACCTCACGGTGGGCCTGTACGAGAACGGGATGCCGGGCGAGATCTTCGTGCGCATGGCCAAGCAGGGCTCGACCATCTCGGGGCTGATGGACAGCTTCGCGACGGCGATCTCCTTGGCGCTGCAGCACGGCGTTCCGCTCAAGCTGCTCGTCGACAAGTTCGCGCATACGCGCTTCGAGCCGTCGGGTTGGACCGGAAATCCCGACATCTCGCGCGCCTCTTCGATCATGGACTACATCTTCCGCTGGGTTGGGCGGAAGTTCCTGGCCTCACCGCCGTCGGAGCAGCTTCAGCTGCCCGTCGACGATGTGAAACCGTCGGCACCGGCTGTCGTCGTCGAGACGAAGGCTGCCGCGGTGAACTTGCAGGGCACGTGGGCGGCGGAGTCGGACGCGCCGCCATGCCACGAGTGCGGGACGATGATGGTGCGGTCGGGCGCTTGCTACAAGTGCCTCAACTGCGCCGCCACGAGTGGTTGCTCGTAGCAGTCGCGTGAGGACTGCGCTCGCTCGCGCGTTCTAGCGAGATCGGCGGGCGAGCGTGCGTCCACAACACGTTGCAGGACGGGGGACGAAGGTGATGGACCTGGAGATTCAGAGACTCCTTCTCGACTGCGGGTTCAAGGCGGCACCACCGCCGGTAGCGGCTCGTTGGGCCGTTGCAGGTGAGCTGGACGGTGGGTTGTCGCTGCACGTGAGCTGCATGACGGGCGCGCGTGGCGGGTTCGTGCTGCTGGTTCAGTCCGAAACCGAGCGGCAGCTGCTCGTCGACATGTTGGCGCAGAACAGCGTCCACGCCGTCGACGTGCGGGCCGAGCGGATGGAACCAGCAGCAAAGGCGACGTGGTTGGCTCTCGGAGTCGGGGTGGGCGCGCTGGCCTTGTTCGGCTGGGTGCTCACGTCGATCCGACCGTTCTTCCCTTAGCCTAGATTAGGCCGACGAAAGGCGCAGCCTCCGACCGGGGGCTGCGCTTTTTTTTTGGGGGTGGGTGAGTGTCGGATCAGATCGCTGGTGTCGGATCCGAGCTTGCTGCTACGGAATGCCGCAGACGCCGGCGGCGGTGCAGATGCCGCCGCAGCACGCGTTCGGATTGGCGGTGCAGTCGCCGCCGTTCGGGACGCAGGTGCCCATGTCGGGCTGCGGCTGATCGACGACGGTCTGGGTCCACTGCGCCTGGTGGTTGTGCGTCGTCACGTCCTGGAACGGCAACCAGAACGCGGTGAACGACGGGTCGGTTCCGTTGAACTCGAGGTGCGAGAGGTTGATCGCCGCCATCCAGATCTGCGGCTGCTGGCAGGTCGCCGCGAACTTCGAGCCGTGCGCCGTGCCCGGCTGCTGCAAGCTGTCCGACGGATAGCACTGGTACATGCCGGTCTTGTGGTTGCGCACCTTCAGGCCGTAGTCGCGCGTCGACGAGAACGTCACCCACAAGAGCTGATCGCCCTTGTACACCTGGATGAACGGCGACCAGCGCGGCCACGAGTTCGAGAGGTCGACCGGCGCTGAGGCGGGCGAGCCGTTCAGGTTCTCGGCGTCGGTGATGGTGCCTCCCGACTTCGTCGGCAAGAGGAAGACGCGCGCCGACGGATTGGAGAAGCTGTCGTTGGGGCAGACCACCTGCGTGCCGGTGCCGGTGCAGTCGGGATTGGTGGTGATCGGATTGGCCACCGTCACCTTGGGCACGCGGTTGAACACGAGGAAGCGGCCGTCGGGCGAGAGGCCCGGGTAGTAGTTGTTCTCGCCCGCCGACGTCACCAGCGGCGACGGCATGCCGAACATCTTCGTCGCCGGATCGAAGCTCATCGACATGATGCTGCCGCCGAAGATGTGGTCGTCGTCGTTGCGCGAACCGCCGTTCCAGGTGCCGACGCGCTCGGGCAGGACGTAGTAGACCATCTTGCCGTCGGCCGACCAGTCCGGCATCGTCGGCCGCGTCATCGCCGCACCGACGGTGACCGTGGCCGGAGTCGCGGCGACGCCCGTGGTGCCGTTGTAGATCGAGAAGATGTTCGAGGCGCCCGTCGGCAGGCCGTTCGAGCCGATGTACAACGAATCGTCGTTCAAGAAGGTCTGGAAGCCGGGCGCCTGGCTCTGCCCGCCGATGGGCGCCTTCTTGAGCACGTCGACCAGCCCCGAGTGGACGTCGGAGTACTCGTCGTCGGAGTCGTTGTCGTCGTGGTTGACCGTCATGTACTTGCCGTCGCGCGAGAGCGAGTGGCAGCCGTAGCAGGTGGCGCCGAGGCCGCTGCCCGCGGTGCCGGTGATCTGCTCCTCGGGCAGGGCGTTGCCGAACGACTTGGCCCAGATGTGGCCGCCGGTGCCGGCCGCCGAGACGGTCGACTTCCAGTAGTAGATGCCGCCGTTGAGGTCCTTGTCGGCGAACGTGATGTTGACGCTGTTGGTCGACGAGGTCGCGCACACGCCGTCGGTGGTGGCGCGCACCGAGACCTTGACCGCGTCGCCGCCGCGGTTCGACTTGGCGATGAAGTTCCACATCGCCGGATCGAGCGTCAGCTCGCAGCCGCCGGTACCGACGGGCGGCTGCGCGGTGTCGGTCAGCTCAGCGGCGCACTTGGTGACGATGCGCGCGTCGGTGTTGGCGTTGGTGAAGGTGACCTCGAACTCCTGGATCGGCAGCGCTGGCGGGCCACCCGGGAAGGGCGTGAACTGCACGGCCATGACGTCCATGTTGGGCGGCAACAGCACGCCGTTCGGCGGGTAGAAGATCTGCGGCGCGATGTTGGTCTGCGCGCAGGGCGGTGCGCCGTCGGGCGGGAAGGTGGCGCAGCCGCCACCCATGCAGTCCGGCCCCTGGAAGCTGCCATGCACGCGCACGTGGATCGTGGCGACGCCCATGGTGGCGTTGGCGCCGCTCGGCACGTAGGTCGCGCTCAGCGTCGTGGTGCCGCCGTGGTCGGTGCCCGAGATGAAGACGTTGTTGGTCATCGTCCCGAGCGTCATGTCGCCGAGCGCGAACGACGTCGAGGCCGTCACGTCCTGGTCGCCCTTGTCGCCGTGGAAGGTGACCTTGAAGGCCTGCGACGGCGGCGCCTGACCGAGGATCAGGTCGAGCGTGGTGTCGATGGGATCGATGGTGATCGATCCGATCGCGGGGATGCCCATGTCGCCGTTGCCGCCAGGCCTCTGTCCCGACTTGTCACAGTTGCAGCCGGGGACCGCGCCTGCGCCAAGCGCAAACGCCGCCGCCACGAACAACGCAATACAAACTGCACGACTACGCACGCAGGCACCTCCAAAGAGAAATTCTACTCTCTTCGCATGCGACTACAATTGATGCGGCGTGGGTCACGCCAGCGACGGATGTAGGTGTGGCGGGGCGCGCGCCGCGACCGGCTAATTCAGGATGCGCGGCTTGCCCGGCGGCAACGGCGATTCGCCGCCCAATGATTCGATTTCGCGACGCAATTCGTCACCCGGCGTGAGCACTTCGAGCCGTTCCAAAATGGCGCGCATGCGGTCGCGATCGCCGCGCGCGGCGAAGACACCGCGCAGATTGTGGAGCATACGCACCAGCACCTGGCGCTTGTCGGACGGCTCGAGGAGCCGCGGATCGGGATCGCTCGGCTCGCCGGCGACGCGGCCGTGCAGCTCGCGCAGGTCCTCGCGCGACAAGATGCGGCCGTCGAACGGGTCGACGAAGAGCGGTCCGTTCGGTCCCGGCGCGCGCACGAGGAAGTGTCCAGGAAACGACACGCCCGCCGCCTCGACGCCGGCGCGCCCGCAGATCTCGAGCACCACGACGGCGAGGGTGATCGGGATGCCCATCTTGCGATCGAGGACGTCGTTGAGCCACGAGTTGCGCGGATCGTAGTAGTCGACCGCGTTGCCGTGAAAGCCGACCTCTTTATAGATGTAGTCGAGGACCCGCTCGAGGCGCGCGCTCATGGTGCGGCGATCGCCTGGCTTGTCGACTTCCAGGACGCGGGCGGCGGCGGCTTCGCCGAGCTTGTCGAGCTGGTCGATATAAGCGGCGACGTCGAGTCCGGGATACTCGTCCTCGGCAATCAGCAGCGACGCCTGCGCGAGATCGATCTCGCCGTCGGGGCGCGAGGCGATGTGCGCAAATAGGGTGAGCTCGGCGCGGGGCATGATCTATAACGTCAGTACCACTATGCCGGGTCGCGATCCATCGCATTGGCTCCATCGCTTGGACGCGACCGAATGGCTGCGCGCGGCCGACAACGAGCTCCTTCGGGCCGAGGAGGCGCTCTCCGGCAAGCAGCACCGCACCGGAGTGGCGGGCGCGCGGCGCGCGGCCGGAATGGCGTGGAACGCGGTGCTCGTGGCCGTCGAGGACGAGGCGTACGGGCGCAGCTATATGGACCACTTGAAGGCGCTCGCGGCCGATGCGCGGGTGGCCGAGGACGTCCGCGCCGCGGCGCAGCAGCTCCTGGCCGCGCCCCTTCAAACCAACGTCATCCCGCTCGGACGCGGCGACACCCGCCTCGCCGTGGCGGCGCGCGCGATCGTCGACGAGGCGCGCCGTCGCGTCAGCGCTTCGTGATCCGCCAGCTGTTGTGAAAGCGCGGGTCGCGCGCGAAGTCGACGGGCAGCGTCTTTCCGCCGATGTTCTCGACGTTCAGCTCCGGCAGCCCGGCGACGTCCATCTTGAATTTGCGAAAGTGATTGCTGAAGAGGAGCACGCCGTCGTTGGTGAGCAGCCGCGCGCAGGCCTCGATGAGGCCCACGTGATCGCGCTGGACCTCGAAGTCGTTGGTCGCGCCCTTGGAGTTGGAAAAGGTCGGCGGGGCGCAGAAGATCAGATCGTAGCGTGCGCGCTCGCTCTTCAGGAAGGCGTCGGCGTCCATTTTCTCGAGGACGTGGATCTGCTGTGAGACGCGGTTGAGCGCGAAGTTGTCGGCCGCCCAGTCGAGATAGGTGTTCGAGAGATCCACGCTCACCGAGGAGCGCGCCCCGCCGGCGGCGGCGTAGACGGTGGCGGTGCCGGTGTACGCGAACAGGTTGAGGAAGGTCTTGCCGCGGCTGAGCTCCTGGATCATGGCGCGCACGCGGCGGTGGTCGAGGAAGAGGCCGGTGTCGAGGTAATCGCTCAGGTTGACGTAGAACTTGTGGCCGCCCTCGCGCACGACCAGCTTCTTGTCGCGCGACGCCATCTTGCCGTACTGCGATTCGGGGCGCTGTCGCCGTCGCTGCTTCAAGTAGACGTCCTCCGCGGCGATGCCGAGCACCTCGGGGACGAGCGCGACGATGTCGCCCAGCCGCTCCTCGGCAAGCTCCGGCTCGATGGTCGCCGGCGGTGCGTATTCCTGCACGTGCGCCGCCTTCTCGTAGAGGTCGACCGCGACGGCGTATTCGTGCAGATCGGCGTCGTAGATGCGGAAGCAGTGCACGTCCTCGCGCTTGGCCCACTTGCGCAGGTGCACCAGGTTCTTGCGCAGGCGGTTGGCGAACGCCTCGCCGCGCACGCTGGCGCGCGGGCGCATGGGGCTCTTGGGCGCTTCGGCGGCGATGGGCAGGTCGACGAGGCGGCACTCGAGCGGACCGTTGAAGAGCACGTGCTTCCTCGCCGCGCGCAGACCGAGGCGCTTTTGCAGCTCGGGGTTGGCGGTCAGCACGAACGCGTTCCAACCGGTGAAGCGATGGCGCAGGACGTCGCCGATCTGCTCGTAGAACGGCCCTAGCGTCGCGGTCTCGCCGAGGCGCTCGCCGTAGGGCGGGTTCATGACCACGAGGCCGGGTTCGCCTGGTGGGGCCTCGGCCTCGCTGAAGAGGCGCTCGGAGAAGTCGACCGAGATGCCGGCGCGTCGCGCGTTCTCGCGCGCGACCTTGACCGCGCGCCGGTCGTGATCGGAGCCGTACAGCGCGCCCGCGAATTTGCGCTGGCGGCCGCGCGCCTCGTCGAGGAGGCGGACCCAGAGGTCGGCGTCGTGGCCGCGCCAGCGCGAGAAGCCGAAGCGCTGCCGGAGCAGGCCAGGGGCAACGTTGGCGGCCATGAGCCCGGCTTCGATGGGAATGGTGCCGGAGCCGCACATCGGATCGTAGAGCGGGGCGCCGGTGAGCGCGCGCGCCGGCCAGCCGGCGAGGTACAAGATCGCCGCCGCCAGGGTCTCCTTGAGCGGCGCCTCGACACCCTCCTGCCGATAGCCGCGACGGTGCAGGCTCTCGCCCGAAAGATCGATCGAGACGGTGGCGCGGCCGTCGGCGAGGTGCACGTTGACGCGGAGGTCGGGATCCTGCACGTCCACCGACGGGCGGCGGCCGGTCTCGTCGCGGATCTGGTCGACGATGGCGTCCTTGACCTTGAGCGCCCAGGTCGTGGCGTCGACGGCGAGCGTGTCGTCGGGGCCGAGATGATCGCGCCACAAGATCGTGCGCACACCGTCGTAGAGCGCCGGCTGATCGGCGGCGTCGAAGGTGGTGAGCGGCATGAGCACGCGGCTGGCGACGCGCGACCACAAGCAGGCGCGATAGGCAGTCTCGAGCGTGCCCGAGAACGACGCGCCGGCGCGCACCTCGACGACGTCGGTGGCGCCGATCTCGGTGAGCTCGCGGACCAGGAGCGGCTCGAGCGCCTTGGCGCAGGTGGCGAAGAAGGAGGCCATCAGTAGCGCGGCATCGAAGGATCGACGAGCTGCGACCAGAGATCGATGCCGCCCGCCAGCGACGCGACGCGGCGGTGGCCTACCTTTTCCAGCATGGCGGCGGCGTTGATCGAGCGAATTCCGTGATGACAATAGGTGATGATCAAAGCTCCCTCGGGCGGTGTGATCTCGTCGTGGCGCTCCTCGAGCTGGTCGAGCGGCACGAGGATGTCGTCAGGTAGATGCACGAGCTCATGCTCCCAGGCCTGCCGGACGTCGACGAGGTAAATCGAATCGCCGCGCCCACGCATCTCATGCAATTGTCGAACGCTGATCTGGTCCACGACGACGGAGGCTTACCATGGAATACCGCACGCTGGGATCGAGTGGTCTCAAGGTTTCGACCTTGTGCCTGGGCGCCATGACTTTTGGCGAGCCCGACGAAAAATCAATGATGCACAAGATCGCCAGCGACGAGGCGACCGCGCACCAGATGATGGACCGCGCGCTCGACGCGGGCGTCAACTTCATCGACACCGCCGACGTCTATGGCAACGACGGTCTCTCCGAGCGGGTGATCGGCCGCTGGTTCGAGAAGCAGAAGACCCGTGACCGCGTCGTCCTGGCCACCAAGTTCCGCTTCCGGATGGGCGACGGGCCCAACTCGTCGGGCGCGTCACGCCATCGCATCGTGCGCACCGTCGAGGATTCGCTCCAGCGCATGAAGACCGATCGCATCGACCTCTATCAGATCCACATGCAGGACATCGAGACGCCGGAGGAGGAGACGCTGCGTGCGCTCGACGACCTGGTCCGCGCCGGCAAGGTCTTGTATCTCGGCTGCAGCAACTACGCGGCCTATCGGCTGACCGACAGCTTGTGGCTCTCGCGCTCGCTCGGCCTCGAGCGGTTCGTGGCGCTGCAGGCGCAGTACAGCCTGGTGGTGCGCGAGCTGGAACGCGAGCATGTGCCGCTGTCGCAGAAGTTCGGGCTCGGCATCCTGCCGTGGTCGCCGCTGGCGTCGGGCTTCCTCAGCGGCAAGTACAAGAAGGGCGCGCCGCCGCCGGCGGGCACGCGGCTCGACAAGCTCAAGTCGTGGCTCGAGCAGTTCGACAACGAGCGCGGCTGGCGCATTCTCGCCGCCGTCGAGGGTGTGGCCAAGGAGCTCGGCACCACCCATAGCGCCGTCGCGCTGCGCTGGCTCATTCAGAAACCGGCGGTCACCTCGGTCATCATGGGCGTGCGCACGCTCGCCCAGCTCGACGACAACTTGAAGGCTGCCGACATCACCCTACCGCCCGAGGCGATGCAGCGGCTCGACGAGGCCAGCCGCTTCGACCTCGGCTATCCGTACGATTTCATGCAGCGTATTCAGGGGCGCTGGTAAGTCAGATCATTTCGCCTGCGCGGCACGTATAACACCTCGTGCTGGCGCTCAGAATCATCGTCGAGTGGGATGGGACGGTCGTCGAAGACCGTTTGTATCGCGGTCGCGACCTGGTGCTCGTCGGCAACGGCCCGGCGGCAAACTCGGTGGCGCCGGGTCCCGAAGATCGGTACATCGCTTTCGTGCGGCGCGGCGCCGCGTGGGAGCTGCGCGTGCCGGCCGGGCTGTGCAAGGCGATCGACGTGCCGGGCGAAGAGCTCGTCGACGGGTCGGAAGGCTACAAGCGTACGCTCGCGCTCGTCGGTGTCGAGCCGGTGCGCTGCGGCTGCCTCGTGTTCGACGACGCCATCGTCACCTTCGAGCTGTGCGAGCTCGGGCGCAAGCGTCACGACGCGGCGCTCTGGGGTTGGGCGGCGGCGGCGCTGCTCTTGGCAACGCTCTCGGGCGGCACATATAGGCTGGTGCGCGCGCTCGGCGACGGAGACCGACCGCAGTGGGGACGGCCGGAGCCGCTCGCCGCGCGCGACGCGAATCATATCCGCGTGAAGTTTGGGCCCGACGGCAAGGGCGCGTCGCGTCCGCAGGCCGGTGCGGGCGTGGCGCTGCGCGCGCCGTCGCGCGGCGTCAAGCGGCCCGATCGCAAGAAGCCGCCGCAGGCGCCGCCGCGGGTGGCGCGCCTCGGCAATCGGCGCATCCCGAAGGTGGCGAAGCCGACCGAGAAGCCGCGCGCCGAGATCATCGAGCAGGCGCAAGCGGCGCTGCTCAACGCCGACCTGCGCCAGGCGATCGAAGGATTCTCCAAGGCCGACAAAGACGGGCCGCTCGACTACGACCAGCTCAACTGGCTCGGGCTCGCGCACTACATGCAGGGGCAGTACGACGACGCGGAGCGCGTGTGGCAGAAGGCGCGCACGCTCGATCCGCTGCGCCCCGACGCGGTGAACAATCTTGCGAACGTCGCGAAGCGGCGCGGCGATACGGCGCGCGAGCTGGAGCTGATTCACGACGCGCTGTCGCTCAGGCCCGACGATTGTCACGCCACCAACGGCCTGGCGCTGGCGCTGGCCAAGTCGACCGACGCGGGCGAGCGGGCGCGTGCCGCCGAGATGCTGAAGAAGTCGGATGCGTCGTGCGGCGGCGGCTATGCATACACGTCGATCCAGCGCGCGGCGCTCTTGGCGATGAGCGGCGATCGCGACGCGGCCTTTGCAGAGCTCGAGGCCGGCTTAAAGAATGTGGACACACTGGTGCCCATCAAGGAGTTCGAGGTGTTCACCGATCTGACGCTCGATCCGGCGTTTGCTTCGTTGCGCGCCGATGCGCGCTTCTCGGCGCTCGCGGCGAAGTATCTGCCGCGCGCGGCGAAGGGGAGCTGACATGACGGAGATGCTCAATTGGCTCGGCGCGGCGGCGTGGGGGCCGGTCGCGGTCTTCGCGATTCCGCTCGCGATCGTAGGGCTGATGGTGCGCGCGACCGCGCGGCGGCAGGCGGAGACGATCGCGCTGACGCTAGGGGCGCGGCGACAGGTGGCGAGCGTGACCTCGGGGCTGGTCACCGTCGAGGGGACCTGGCGTCCGACGCGCGGAGGTGACGGGCGCGGTGGCGACGGCCTCGTCGAAGATGCGAGCGGCGCGGCGGTCTTGATCACGCGCGACGCCGACGCCGACGCGATCACCGACGGCACGCCGGTCCTGGTGGTCGGCTGCGCCGGCGGCGTTGGTGACGATCCGCGCGGCTCCGGCTATCGCGGCCACGCGCGGCTGCCGCGCATCGTCGCCTGCGGCCTCGGTCACTTCGTCTCTTCCGATCGCGCCATGCTCGACCGCGGCGCCCGCTCGGCCCGCCTCCGCGCCACCGTCGGTGCGGCGCTCTTCGCGCTGGCCATCTCGATCGCCGCCGCTGCCATGATGGTCGCCTGGCGCGCCACCGAATAGCCGCGCGCTCTCCGGCATTGAGCTGACAGCGGATAGCTGATAGCTGATAGCTGAATGGACTTCATCGAGGAGCTGGCCTGGCTCCGCTTCTATCTTCCGCGACAAGCGGTCCAGCTCCTGGCGCGCCGATTGCCGCTGGCGGCGCTGCGCGATCATCTGCCGCGCGCGATCACCGAGCGGCTGCGCTTCGGGCTCTATCCGGCCCGCATCACCGACGCCGAGAACGTCGAGTGCGCGCGCGAGCACTCGCCGTGGGGAGCTCCGGCCGATCTCGACGCCGCCAACCCGGTTCGCTACGACGCGCCGCCGCGCGTGTCGATCCTGGTCGTCACCTACAACAACCTCGCCCTGACGCGGCTGTGCCTGGCGTCGATCCAGCGCTGCGCGGGCGCGACGCCATTCGAGGTGGTCGTCGTCGACAACGCGTCCGGCGACGGGAGCGCCAGCTGGCTCGAGGCCGCCGCCGCGAAGAAGCTCCTGCCGCTCACGGTGGTGCGCAACCCGCAGAACGCCGGGTTCGCCGGCGGCAACAACCTGGCCGCGGGCCGCGCGCGCGGCGAGCTGCTCGTGTTCCTCAACAACGATTGCGTCGTCGTGCCCGGTTGGCTCGAGGCGCTGGTGGCGCATCTCGATCGCGATCCGACCATTGGCCTCCTCGGCCCCGTCACCAACTCGGGCGGCAACGGCGAAGCGCAGCTCGGCACGCGCTACGCCGACCTCCAGGCCATGCGCCGCTTCGCGGCCGAGTACACGCGCGCGCACGCCGGCGAGGTGGTCGACGTGCCGATGCTGGCGCTCTTCTGCGCCGCCATGTCGCGCGCGCGCTTCGACACCATCGGCGGCCTCGACGAGCGCTACGGCCGCGGCCTCTTCGAGGACGACGATCTCGCCATGGCCGTCCGGCAGCGCGGCTGGCGCGTCGCCCTCGCGCGCGACGTCTTCGTGCACCACTACGGCGGCGCCTCCTTCAGCAAGCTCCCCGCCGCCGACTACCTGCGCCTCTGGTGGGACAACCGCCGCGCCTACGAGCGCAAGTGGCAGACGGCGTGGATCCCACGCTGACCCGGGCCGGGCGGGTTACACGGCTTATCGCGAATTGGTCAAATTGCCGGCTCCCCGCGCGCCGCTCTTTTGGCGCGGTGGCCTTGAATCGTCGAACAGCAATAGTTCGATGCTCGCGCATATGTTCCGGCGGAACCGTTCAACGCGTAAGTTCCTCTAAATGTTGAGCGGTCTGGGACATCATACTGACGCCACGGGTACCGACCGCGGCCACCTGTGCCCTTTGCCGGTCGGCAAATACGGCAGTTACCAGAGGTACTCAAGCAGGCTGTTGGTAAATCTCGATACGGGGCTGCTGAAAGACAGATACGACTTTAATAAACCATAGTCCAAGACTGGTAGCCGTCCGTGTAGCTGCACGGGTACAGGTATGGTTTGCCCCCCGCGGGCCCGCCGGCTAGGTAGCCATCAAGGCATGACGACCCGTTGCCCGCATTTCGAATTAGGATTCCATTGTATATTGCGCCGGGCCCCTGATACCACCCTTGGTATATATCAGTCGGATATTGGATTTGCATATAGGGGTACCCTCCTGCGGCAGCGACGTAGCCGTCCAGACACTTCCCCGTACCTACGTTGCAGAGATGCGTATAAACTGCAGAAGTATCCCAATACCATCTCTGGTACTGGTTCCCGATATTACAATAATTCATATACGGATTGATGTTGCCGCTTTGGTAACCATCGAGGCAATACAAGTTTCCATTATTCTTGAGGTTGAATGTTTGATAACCCACGGCGCTAGCTGTTTCGCCGGTTTCAAGCCCGTCTCCGTTGCCGCCGCATGCGCAAGGGGTAGCTGCCAAGAGGAATAAGGTGCACAGACGTAACCGGTTCATTGACATGAAACCTCCCAGTCAAAAGTTAGCGCCGCAGGACCCTGCCCCATACAGCGAACGTTGCAGGACGCAGAGCGGAGCCATTAAGTACCGCCCTTGCCAGCGTGTCAAAAAAATCGAGCCCGTCCGCGACCGCGTTCCCGTGCGACCCGGAAACGCTGGTACCGCACTCTGGGCCAGTGTCGAAACCACTTCTGCCGTCAGCGGGGAAAGCCCATAGATCGAACGGAGCCCGTCCTCGTCAAATCCGATCCGCTGGTTCACTTTGATTAGGCCGGGAGCTGGCGACAAGCCGCGAGGTCACCGCGCTACCCTCGCTTTCGACGTATTGCCCGATCCCCCTTCGACCAGGAAGACTCAGCGCTCGAAGTTTGCCTACGCGCCAGCTCTCACGATCCTACACATCTTTAGCGCCGCTCATCGACCTGTGATCTGTTGCGCGACATGCAACTCGCTAACGCCGAACTGGGCGACGAGAGGCTGAATCGTCGTTTTGAGAAGCTCGTCGCACGCATGCCAGAACGGCCGGGTGATAGCTTTGCGAAAGCGAAGGTCGATGCCGATCCGAGGCTGGGTACCGATTCTTCGGGAACGAACGCGTAACGTCCCAGGGCAAGTGTCGAGCGGCTCTGGCGTGCGACGCCGAAACGCGCCGGAGTGCACCAGCGCATTACTGTCATTCACGGCACGACGGAGTTCGAGTTTCCCGGTGAGGCTCAGCGCGACGGATTGGGACGCCTGCTCCGCTCTGGACACGACTTCTTCGGCCATTTCGCGCTCGGAGCGTCAATGGCAAACGGCTGCCGCTGGAATTGCTGGGAATGAAAACGATCTTTCGCGTCGACAACCCGATTGGACATAAGAATTGGGGGCGTTCGCCATCGCGCGGCGAGTCCGCGCGATGGCGAACGTTCGTCGCTGAGACCGAACGGCGTCTCAACGGAACGCACGCGATCCACGTCATGGATCGTGAGGGTGATTCTTCGACGCTCTCGGCGCTGCACGAGCATGAGTGGCTGTTCGTAATCCGGTCCTGCCATGATCGCCGCCTCGTCGACCGCGACGTTAACGTTTGGGATACAGCCCGCGAGGCCGCTCACGTCGTGGAGTGTGAAGTCGCGGCTCGCCCGACCGAAGATGGAAGGTCCGAACGGGAAACGACATCCAGCGCGCCGAGCGAGACTCGCGACCTTCGGTCGCCGCCGCTGCCGTCGAGCTTCCGCGCACGTCGACGGCGAAGGAAGCAGCGCGACAAGAAGATCATCGTCGTGCACGTGATCGAGATCGATACGCCGCGTGGGGAGATGCCTGTTGAATGGATCCTTGTGACAAACCTTTTCGACGTCGACCGCCGACGAAATCGAATTCGTCGACGACAGCTACCGCATCCGCTGGCGCATTAAGGAGTTTTTCAAAGCGCTGAAGACGGGCTGCCAATACGAAAAGGCCAGCTGGAGAGCAAGCACAGCCTGCTGAACGCGCTCGCGACCCTCGCGCCGATCGCCTGTCGGCTGCTGGTAATAACGTCATCTCGCACGACAAGCGCCAGACGCACTCGCTCAAGACGCACTAACTCCCACGCACCTCGTGGTGCTCAGGGCCGTGTCGAAAAAGCCATTTCCTCGTCGAGCGACCGAGGCTCGATGGTCACCTGACGCATAGCGGTGACCTGGCTGGATCCTCCTTGGTCCTGGCTTCCAGGACCTACTAATCATGGAGTTCGCCGGCGAGCGGCGAGAAGTGATCAATCGTGAGAGGCGGCAGCTAGCATTTCGGAATTATCCGAGCGACTTGTCGCCCACAGGGCGGGACGCGTGGGCGCGGGGATCGGAGTACGCGCCTCGCGAACGACTGTAGCGTCAGCGGGCCCAGGGGCTGCGGCAGACGCGGCTGCGCGCGAGGACGAATGCGCGCTGGTCGCCGGCGTTGCTCGCCGGGTCGGAGTTGACCTGATTGCCCTTGGTCATGAAGTCGATGACCTCCCAGCCGCAGCGCGATAGCAGGCGCTGCAGCCCTTCGGGCGAGAAGATCCAGAAGTTGGTCGGGTCGTTGTTGCACTCGCGCTCGTCGACGAGATAGGCGACCGGCATGCCCGCGACGCGCGTCATGTGCTTGTTGGGCGCCACGACGCGCGACACCAGCTCACCGAGCAGCGTGGGCGCCGCGGCGCGCGGCTCAAGCGAGGGCGCATATTGCGTCACGCGCGTGCTCAGCACGATGTGACGCGACATCTTGGCCAACGTTTCCAGCACGTAATACGGGTTCTTCAAGTGGTAAAGAATTCCCAGGAACAGAACGAGGCCGTATTCCTTCTCCGGCATCTTGAACTGCGAGTCGAGATCGATGTCGTGGATCTCCGCCTTCGATCCGAGCGCCTCTTTGAGCGCGCGCGCGCCGCGCAGCCCGTTGTAGTTGGTCGGCGCGTTATCGACGAGATGCACGTCGAGGCCCATGGTCTCGAAAAAGAAGCCGAGCTCGCCGTCGGCGGCGCCGATGTCGGCGACGGGGCGTCCGTCGGTCAGCGTGCGCAGCTTGCGGCGGTCGCCGCGCAACAGCTCGTCGAGCACCCACAAGTTTCCGAGTGTGTCGTACGGGTAGAACTCGATACCCGGGATAGCGCGCTTCGCCTCCTGCATGCGCTGCTTGAACGGGGCGACACGGTTCTTGAGCTCCGCGATGTCCAGATCGTCCGCGCCACTGGCCGGGCTGGTGACCTCGACCAGGTGGGACTTGTTAGCGGGTCCGGGCATGGGCGTTCTCTCCGTGCGAGGTGAGGGGGGCCTCGCGGGTTGCGTGGTGCAGTCCCGGCAAAAGCTCGCCGATGGACTGATTGATGGCGGCCGTCGCCGCCGCAAATGAGAAGTGTCGATCGGTGTGGGCGAGGCCGTTACGCGAGAGCTGTTCCCACAACGCTTGATCGCCGTACAGCCGCACGATCGCGTCGGCGAAGGCGGGCGCGTCGTCGGTGATGAGAACTTCGCGCTCGTGTCGAAGGTGCATGCCCTCTACGGCTATCGGCGTCGCCACGGCAGGCACGCCGTGCGCGAGGCTCATGTTGATCTTGCCCTTGACGCCAGCACCGTAGCGCAGCGGCGCCACGGTGAGACGAACGCGACGCAGGTATGGATCGAGATCGGCGACGTATCCGGTGACGACGATGCCGTCGCCCGCGAGCCTGCGAATTGATTCCGGCGGGTTGTTCCCGACGACGAACAGCTTGACGTCACGCAACTTGGCCTGCACGCGCGGCAGGATCTCGCCGGCGAGCCACAAGACCGCGTCGGTGTTGGGCGGATGGCCGAAGCCGCCCAGGAACATGAGATCCGCGCGCTTTCCGAACGGCTCGGCGCAGCCCGGCACGTCGTGGATGTTCGAGACCACGCGCACGCTTGCATGCGGGCAGGCCGCCTGCAAGAGCTCCTGCTCGTACGTGCTGACGACCCACGTGCAGTCCGCCATCTGGGTGAGGCGTAGTTCCTCTGCGCGGCGTTGCGCCGCTTTCGCCGTCGCCGCCGCGTCGCCGCTCTGGCGCGCCGCGCGTTCCTCGCGCAGATGGTGCAGGTCGACCGTATCGAAGATGAGCTTCGGTCGCCTGGTCCAGCGTCGCGCCAATGGCAAGAGCTCGCTGGCGATGCTGACGCGGCTGAAGATGATGATGTCGTAGTCGTCGCCACGCTGCCTGACGTAGCGATGCGTGCTCGAGAGGTACGGATGGTGCAGCACCTCGATACCGCGGCGCCGTAGATCGGCGGAGTAGCGCTCGACCGACGCCAGGTTCGACGCCATGAAGCTGACCTTCCAGCCCGAACGCCGTAACACCTGCATCAAGTTGAACATCCGCAGCGCCCCCGATTCGCGATCGGGCTCGGGGGTCACCGCGTCGACGACCAGGATGCGCCCGCGCACGCCTCGGTCCTTCTCGAGGTCTGGCGAGTCGCCGTACGTGCGATGGTGGCCGAGCTGCGCGCCCCAGCGGGCCGCGAACTTACGCTCGTTGATGACCTGATGCTTCTTGATCCCCGTCGTGATGTCAGTGCCCGAGCTCAGCCCCTCGAGGTGGATGACTTCGGCCAGAGGCTGGTAGAGCACCTCGTAGCCGAGCGAGCGCACGCGGAAGGCGAGGTTGGTGTCCTCGAAGTAGGCGGGCGCGAAGTGGGTGTCGAATCCGCCGACGGAGCGGAACAGCTCCGTCGGGATCATGATGCACGCGCCCGAGCAGTAGTCCGCGCGGCGCAGATACTGGTAGCGCGGATCGTTGGGATCGCCGAGCCGACCGACGTTCCAGGCGGCACCGTTGCGCCACACGATTCCGCCCGCCTCCTGAAGGCGGCCATCCGGATAGACCAGCTTGGCGCCGACCACGCCGGTGTTCGGCTCGGCCGTGAAAGTGTCGCGCAGCTCGCGCAGCCAGCCGTCGCGCACCTCGGTGTCGTTGTTGAGCAGCACCAAATAGCGGCCGCGCGCGACCTCGGCGCCGGCGTTGCACGCGCCGATGAACCCGAGCTGGCGAGCGTTGCGTACGACGCGCACGTGGTCGACGCACTCGAGCATCCGCTGCGTTGCGTCGCTCGAGCAGTCGTCGACCACGATGACTTCGTAGCTCGGCCCGTCGGTGCGGCCGATGATGGACTCCAGACACGCGTAGGTGAACTCGAAGTGGTTGTACACGGGGATAACGATCGAGACCTCCGGTGCCTCGTGGACCGGTAGCGTCAGCCGGTGTGTCTCGATCTTTCGCAGGGTCGTCGCGACGTCGGGGAGTGTGAAGCGGCGCAACGCGATGGGCGGCTGCGCTGGTGCCTCCGCCATGCGCTTGGTGCTGTTGGCGAGCCAGGTTAGAAAGGCGCCGATCGGCTCGATACGGCGGACCGGTGCCGAATACGTCCATACGGCAGACCGTAGCTTGTCCTCGAACGCGTGCACTCGCGAGGTCAGCTCTTCGGCGCGCGGCGTGCGGCCGAACGACCGCTCCCAGCTCCGTCCTAGCGCGAAACGCAAATCTCGAATGGTAGGCACGATCTATGCGCCCTTTCCGTACTGTTCGAGCGCTGCCGCAACCGGTCCATCCCAGACGAGCCGCCCGTGCTTGAGCCACAACACACGGTCGCAGAGCCGCCGCACCTGCTCGCTGTCGTGCGACACGAACAGAATCGTCGTGCCGCCGGCCCGCAGCTGATCGATTCGTTCAATGCACTTGAGCTGGAAGGCGTGATCGCCGACGGCCAACACCTCATCGACGAGCAGGAGGTCCGGATCGGTGTGCACGGCGACCGAGAAACCCAGGCGCGCCAGCATGCCCGACGAGTAGTAGCGCACCGGCGTGTCGATGAAGTCGGCCAGCTCCGCGAACGCGACGACCGTGTCGAAGCGGTCCGTGATCTCGTGGCGCCTCAGGCCGAGCGCGGTGGCGTTGATCTCGATGCACTCGCGGCCGGTCATGTCGGGGTGGAAGCCGGCGCCGAGTGCCAGGAGCGGCGCGATGCGGCCGCGCACCGAAATGCGCCCTTCATTCGGATAGGCGGCGCCGGCGATGAGTCGCAGCAGCGTCGACTTGCCGCTCCCGTTCTGGCCGACGAGACCGACCGTTTCGCCGCGACGCACATCGAAGCTGATGTTGCGCAACGGCCAGAACTCCTTGGGCGGTTGCGCTCGGCCGAGCAGGCGCAGCACCAGATTGCGCAACAAGAATGGCTGCTGCTCGAAGCGGCGATAGGCCTTGCCCACGCCGTCGACGCGAATGATCAGCTCGGCGGGTTGGACGTCGGTGGGCGGCGGCATCGGCAGGCTAAACATAGTCCAGCACCGTGCGCTCGTGACCTCGGAAGACCAGCCAGCCGATGCCGAGGACGACGGCGGTCGGAACCACCATGCCCGCCCAGGTCACCGCGGACGGCACTTCGCCGAGCATGAGGCAGCCGCGCAGCGCCACCAGCACCGACGTCAACGGATTCAGCAGCATAAGGTTGCGGTAAGGCAGCGGCAGCCGGTCGACCGCATAGATGATCGGCGTCAGCCAATAGAGCAGCGTCAGCGTCGTCGAGACGAGATAGGCGACGTCGCGGTAGACGACGTTGAGGACGCTCGTGGCCAGTGCCACCCCGCACAACAGGACAACGAGGATCACCAGGATCACCGGCACGAGGAGCAGCGCCGGCGACAGCCGGAAGGCTTGCGGGAACACGAAGGCGAGCAGCACCAGTAGCGACGATTCCAGCGCGAAGTTGAAGCCATAGCTCAGCACCGACGCGATCGGCAGAAGATGCCGCGGGAAGACGGTCCGCTTGACGACGTCGGCGTGCGTGACGAACACCTGCGTCGCCTGCGGCAGGCCGTTCGAGACCCACTGCCACACGACAAATCCGATCAGGAGGAAGACCGGATAGTCGGGAATGCTCACGCGAAACACGCGCGTGAACAACAGGCTCATAATGACCATCTGGACGAGTGGGTTCAGCAGCGACCACAGAATTCCAAGCGCTTGTGCGCGGTAACGGGCGCGGAACTCGTTGCGCGTGAGCACGCTCAGGACGTGGAGCCAGTCGCCCGAGCGCGGCCGGGCACCGCCGGTGCTGCCGTCGAGCGCCCCGTAGGACAGACCGTTCGGCCGCCGATGAACCCAGACGTCTGTTAGTGCGCGCATCGGTACGACGGTGCTACGTGTTCGCGACCTGCCGGGCCGGCTCGCGCGCGTCGAGATCGTACTCGACGCGCAGCTCCTCGGTGATGACCGACTTGGTGGTTTCGGAGATCTTCCAGATGTGGTGGTTCTTGCCGGTGCGGAAGTCGAGGTAGCCGAGAGCGCGCGATACGACCTCTACGCCGATGGTGCCGAGGGCGTAGCCGGTGCGGCGCGGGGTGCGGAGGCTGATCTCGGACAAGGTCAGGCGCGCGATGCGCGAGACGTCCATGGTCGAGACCGTGTAGCCGGAGACGTCGCGCAGCCAGTAGTGGCCGGCGGCGATGCGGCGGCGCTGGCGCACGAAGTCGCGCAGGGTCTCGGGACCGTGGTTGTGGACGACCGCCTCGGGAACGTAGGCCAGGCGATAGCCGGCGGCGACGATGAGCTGCTCGAGCGTCGCTTCGTCGACGCAGCTCTCGGGCGGCAGGCCGTGCACGATGCCCGAGCGCAGCATGACGAGCTCGCCGAGCTTGGGCGCCTCGAGGGCGACCTTGTGGTGCATGTGCCAGAGAAAGCGGGTCGCTTCGCCGGGAAACGTGCCGTGACCGTTGGTCGGAATGGGGCGCGCGCCGCACATACCGATGTCGTGATTGATGAGCAGGCACTGAACCAGCCGCTCGAGCGCGTCGGGCGCGACGAGAAGGTCGGCCGACGAGAGGCAGATGGCGTCGACCGTGCGCGCACGGTCGGTATGAGCGAGATACGTATTGATGGCGGCGACCTTCCCGCGGCGGGTCGGCTCGACGATCAGGCGGACGGGGGTGCCGCGACGCTTGGCTCGCTCACGAACGATGTCGGCGGTGCCATCGGTGCATCCCGAGGCGACGACGACGATCTCGACGATCTCGGCGCGGCGCGTTTTCTGCGCTCGTAGCGAGTCGATGAGCAAGCCGATATTGCGCTCTTCGTTATACGCGGGGACCGCGACGCTGACTCTCATAGGCTCGCTTTCATAGTCGTTAGTCCAAATAGTCGCGACGCGGATACTTTGAGCAGGGACGCTACCCGGCACGACACTGGGTTGTCAATAATTCCAGTCACCCTGTGCAATCCGGGTGCCCGGGCTAAACGCACGGCTGGACCACCGACGTGTGTCAGGAATTCACCACATCGGTCGCGTCGTGCTCAGGAATCACCATATTAATGATCCGGCGCGCGGGCTTACGGGACGAGGAGCAGCTTGCCGCGCGCCTTACGGTCATGCAGGTAGTGATGGGCGGCGGAAGCTTCGGCGAAGGGGAAGGTCTTGTCGACGAAGGGATGGATCTGGCCAGCTTCGTACAACCGTACGAGCGCCTCGAACTGCGGGCGGACGAGCCGGATGTGATCGAACATCTGGTACATGTTGACGCCGGTCACGGTCTTGTTGGCGGTCATCAGCTGGATGGGGTTCCACCACTTGATGCCGAGCACGAACTTCAGGATCGACCAGAGCGAGCGGCGCTTGCCGTCCCCGGCCATGTTCGAGGCGCCGAAGCAGACCAGTCGGCCGCCGGGGCCGAGCAGCTTGTAGTTCTTGCCCCATTCGACGCCGCCGATCGGGTCGCAGATCAGGTCGACCTTGCCGTCTCCGCCGAGGAGCGCGCGCACCGCGCCGTAGACGTCGCCCGTCGAATCGATGCAGTGCTGGACCCCGCGGTCCTTCAGAAACTGGTGCTTGCCCGGCGAGGCGGTGCCGATGATCTCGCAGCCGTGCGCCACCAGCAGATCGATCGCCGCGAGGCCGACGCCGCCGGCGGCGGAGTGGAGCAGCACCTTCATGCCTGGCCGCAAGTTGCCGGTGAAGAGGAGCATGTGATGCGCGGTGAGGTAGACGACCGGCAGGGCGGCGCCCTCTTCGAAGGTCATCTTCTCCGGCATGCGGAAGACGCGCTCGGCAGGTATGACGACGGTGTCGCTATAGCCGCCGAAGCGGGTCATGCCGAAGATCCGATCGCCGACCGTGAAGCCGGCGGTGTCGGGGCCGATCTGGTCGACGATGCCGGAGACTTCGTAGCCGACGACGCAGGGGATCTTGGGCGCGTCGGGGTAGATGCCGAGTCGCGCCATGAGATCGGCGAAGTTGATGCCGGCGGCTTTGACGCGCACCCGCACTTCACCGGGGCCGGCGACCGGATCGGGAGATTCGCGGACCTGGAGCACCTCGGGCGGGCCGGCTTTCGTGATGAACACCTGTCGCATTGGCGGAGCGGATGATACATGCGAAAGTGCGGAGCGTGAGTGATCCACAACAAACTTTGTCGCTCGATGGCGGCTCCAAGCTACCTCCTGGCGCGGTTCGGAAGTTCCGCCTCACCGTCGTCGAAGGGCCCAAGGCCGGGCTCACCTGGGAGTCGTCGTCGGACCGCTGCTCGGTAGGCTTCCATCCGTCGAACGATCTCGTCGTCGAGGATGCGACGGTGTCGCGGTTCCACTGCGAGGTGCGGATCGGCGAAGAGGGCGCGCACGTGCGCGATCTCGACAGCCGCAACGGCACCGTCCTCGACGGCGTGCGCGTGACCGACGCCTTTTTGCGCGGCGGGTCGCTGCTCAAGATCGGGCGCGTGGGGTTGCGCTTCGAGTTCTCGGCGGAGTCGAACCGGCTGCCGGTGTCGCCGGGCAACGCCTTTGGCAAGCTGGTGGGCTCGTCGGTGGCGATGCGCACGTCGTTCGCGCTGCTCGATCGCGCGGCGATGTCCGATGTGACCGTCCTCCTCGAGGGCGAGACCGGCACCGGCAAGGGCGTCGCCGCCGAAGCGATCCATCGTGCGTCGACGCGTCGCGACGGACCGTTCCTCGTCGTCGACTGTGGCGCCATTCCGCCCAACCTCCTCGAGTCGGAGCTGTTCGGCCACGAGAAGGGCTCGTTCACCGGGGCGGTCGCGCGCCGCGTAGGTGCGTTCGAGGAGGCCTCGGGCGGCACCATCTTCCTCGACGAGATCGGCGAGCTGGCGCAGGACCTCCAGCCGAAGCTGCTGCGCGTCCTCGAGTCCAAGGAATTTCGGCGGGTCGGCGCCAACGCGATGCAGAAGACCGACGTGCGCGTGGTCGCAGCGACCAATCGCGATCTGCGCGCCGAGGTCAACGCCGGGCGCTTCCGCAGCGATCTCTACTTCCGCCTCGCGGTGGTCAAGGTGACCATCCCGCCCTTGCGCGCGCGTCCCGAGGACATCCCGATCACGGTGGAGCAGATCCTCAAGGCGCTGGGGGCCGATCCACAGCAGTCGGCGGCGCTGCGCACGCCCGAGTTCTTCTCGTCGCTCGGCCATTCGGCGTGGCCGGGCAACGTGCGCGAGCTGCGCAACTACCTCGAGCGCTGTCTCGTGTTCGAGGACGCGCTGCCGGTCTCGACCGAGCCGGCGCGCGGCGGCACCATCGTCGCCGGCATCGACCCCAAGATCGCGTATGCCGAAGCGCGCCGCCGGGCGCTCGACGGCTTCGAAAAAGGCTACGCCGAGGCGCTGCTGCGCGAGCACAACGGCAAGGTCGCGACCGCCGCCGCCGCCGCCGGCATGGACCGCGTCTACCTCTACCGCATCCTCCGCCGCCACGGCATCAAGCCGAGCGGCTGACCGAGCGCGGGCTTTCGCCCCTAGCCTTCGATCCGGATCTGGACTTTACAGAGCACGGCGGGGTGCTTGCGGTTGCGGGCAGCGACGCACGTTTCGACGGCCTTGGCGAGCTTGACCCAGCCGGCGCGGGCGGCGCGCTGAGCGTCGAGGGCGCGCGGGATCCGTGCGGTGGCGACGACGGCGCCGGCCCCCCCGAGAACCAGCGCAATGTCCTGCTCCTCGAGCCAGCGCTGCGCGACGTCGAGGGCGCGCTCGGCGTCTTCGAGCGCCGCCGTGTCGACGGTGTCGATCTGGGGATCGAGGAACGCGGTCACGCAGAGCTCGGCCACCAGCTCGACGTCGCTGACCGCGGCCTTGAGCGCGGTCATCATCGCCTCGACGCTCTCCCAACGACGCGTCGGATCGGGGCGCAACGCGCGCAGCACCACGTCGTCGAAAGCGGGGGCGATGCCGGGGGCAAAGACGCTCGGCGGTTTGGGCGCGGTCGTCGGACGGATGCCGGTCACCATCTGGTACACGAGCGCGCCGAGCGCGTAGATGTCGACGCGCCTGTCGATCGGGCCCGCTTCGTCGACGGTTCCGGCCGCCGCCTGCTCCGGCGCCAGCCGCGTCCCCGAGAGCCGCGACATGCCGAAGTTCACGATCTTGACGGTCTGGTGCTCGCCGCGCACCACCAGCCCGACGTTGCGCGCGTGCAGCTCGCCGTGCACGACGCCGAGCGCGTGCGAGGCAATGAGCGCGGCGCCGATCTCGTCGGCGATCGGCATGAGCTCGTCGATGGAGAGGCGGCCGCGCTCGTCGACCAGCGTCTGCAGCGACCGGCCGGCCACCCACTCGACCACCAGGTAGGGACGCCCGTCGTCGAGATCGCCGTGGTCCAGGACCTCGGCGACGTTGGCGTGGCGCAGTCGATTGAGCGCCGCGAGGTCGCGACGGATGGCGCGCACGGTGGCCGCGTCGACCGTCGGCCGCAAGACTTGCAGCGCAACTGTGCGCCCGGTTACGACGTGACGCGCGCGATGCACTGCGACGTGCGGCAACCGGGCGCGCATCGCTTCGACCGCATACGCGCCGACGCGCACGCCGGCAACCAGCTCGAAGCGATCGCAATCTCGCGCCAACATCGCGCTCACACGGCAGCAGGTTCCGCGCCAAGCCGCGTCGTTGGCGGCGCGATAACTTTTCGCGCAGTTGTCGCGCGCACGCCCACTTTACTGTCGCGACCGTGAACACCGGTGGCGACTACACTTGTTACGAGGTACCGTCGCCTGGTGCGCGCAGTTTGCACCGTGACGCAGTTCGCGTTCGCCGTCTGCCCCCTGTTGTGTGCGGTCGGTTGCACGGTGCGTCAGGCGCTCCGTGACGATGCAGACGTTCACGCGCGCGGTCGGGCGCTGGCGCTCGCCGCCTCCAGTTCCCACGGTGGGCTCGATCGGTGGCGCACCGTTGCCCGCGTCGCGCCGCCCGATGATTGGTTGGTATCTCGTGACACTTGCGCCGGATCGGCGCGTAGCGCATTTGATCTCTGTGGCTCGGGCTTCTCGCGCGCCTTCGAATTCGTCGCCAGCTGGGAGGACTACCGCGTGATCGATGGGCTCATGGTGGATATGCGTCGCGGCGTCGCCCCGAAGCCGCTTACCGACGCGGCGTTCGCGTGGCCGGTCGGCTGCTCGTGAGCGCGCGCAAGCGTCTGCAGGCGCAGCTGCGCGGACAGCTGAGCGGCGCCCGACGCCGCATCGATGGCGCCGCGCGATCGGCGCGGATGCGCGCGGGCGCATTCGTCGTCGACAACTTCTTCCGCGGGCTGTCGGCGGCGGGCAAGCTGCATCCGCTCGCCGACCCGAAGAGGCACGGAGTCGAGGTGATCCGCGACCTCGCCTATCGCGAGGGCGGCGCGGTCGAGCATCTGCTCGACATCTGGCGCCCGACGCAGGCGACCGCGCCCATGCCCATCGTCTTCTACGTTCACGGCGGCGGCTTCCGCTTTCTGTCCAAGGACACGCACTGGGTGATGGCGCTGTCGTATGCGCGCGCCGGTTATCTCGTCTTCAACGTCAGCTATCGCCTCGCGCCGCGCCATCCGTTTCCTGCCGCCGTCGAGGACGTGTGCGACGCGTGGCGCTTCGCGATGGACCTCGCCGCCCAGTATGGCGGCGACACGAGCCGCGTCGCCGTCGCCGGCGAATCGGCCGGCGCCAACCTGGCGACGACGCTGACCCTGTCCACGTGCTACGAGCGCGCCGAGCCGTTCGCGCGCAAGGTGTTCGACCTCGGCATCGTGCCGCGCGCCTGCCTGCCGATGTGCGGCATCCTCCAGGTGTCGGACCCGGCGCGGTTCGCGCGTCGCAAGAAGCTCGGCCGCTTCCTCGCCGATCGTCTCGAGGAGGTGAGCGAGGCCTATCTGTTCGGCCACGATCACGCCACGCCCGCCGAGCTGGAGCTGGCCGATCCGCTGCGGGTCCTCGAGCGCGGCGACAAGCCGTCGCGCCCGCTGCCGCCGTTCTTCGCCGGCGTCGGCACCAAGGATCCGATCCTCGACGACACCCGCCGGCTCAAGGCGGCGCTCGACAAGATGGGCGTGCCGTGCGACACGCGCTACTACAAGGGCGAGCCGCACGCGTTCCACGCGCTGGTGTTCCGGCGCAACGCGCGCGATTGCTGGCGCCACAGTCTCGAATTTCTCGAAAATACTTTAAAGAAGTAGGAGAGCCGCTCATGCGCAAAACGCCGGTCGTGTTGGGGACACTCTCGGTCATCTTCGGTTCGCTCGTCGGTGCCTGGTCGCTGCTCGCGTTCTTCATCGGGCCGATGATGCACAAGCTCGCCGACGTCACGAAGAACCTGCCGGGGCAGGGCGAGCTGCAGGCGGCGCAGATGGAGGTCGCCACCAAACAGCTCGAGGGGCAGCACGGCTACATGATGGCGAGCGCGACGGTGTTCCTCATCATGTCGGCGCTGCTCGCGGTCATCGGCGTCGGGCTCTATCGGCGGCGCGCGTGGTCGCGGCGCGCGGCGCTCTACTGGTCGGTCGTCGGCCTCGTGGAGCTGGTCGCCAACATCGTGTTCCAGGTCACCTGGCTACAGCCGAGGCAGCGCGCCATCCAGGACGCCGTCTACGCGACGCACAACGTGGTCCCGCCGTTTCAGCTCGGCAGCGGCGCGCAGACGGGGATGCTCGCCGCCGGCATGCTCCTGTACGCCGCGTTCCCGGTGGTGCTCTTGATCCTGCTCGGCCGCCGCTCGGCGGAGCACGACTTCAATCCGCCGACGCCAGCCGCTTGATGCCGTCGCCGCTGACGCGGCAGATGCGCCAGTCCTCGAGCAGCTCCGCGCCCAGCGAGCGATAGAACTTCTGCGCCCGCACGTTCCACGACAACACGGTCCACTCGAAGCGGCCGCAGCCGCGACGTAGCGCCTCCGCCGCGAGCGTCCGCATGAAGCGCGCGCCGAGGCCGCGCCCGCGCGCGGACGGCTCGACGTACAGATCTTCGAGGTACAGCGACGGCTGCGCCAGGAAGGTCGAGTAGGTGAAGAAGTAGAGCGCGTAGCCGATGATGGTGCCGCGCGTCTCGGCGACGT
>JAQBQH010000168.1 GCA_028287105.1 Myxococcales bacterium | reverse complement strand
CCAGCGCCCGATGCGGCACCACGACCCCCTTGGGCGCCCCGGTCGAGCCGGACGTGTACAGCACGTACGCGGCCTGCTCACCGCGCAGCTCGACGTCGGGCGCAAACCGCGGCTGTGACGCGAGGGCGGGCGTCGCGTCGAGGAGGAGCGGCTGCACGCCCGCCGGCAGAACAGCGGCGGCGCGGACGGCCGTGACGACGAGCTGCACACCGGCGTCGGCCGCGATGAGGCGTATGCGCTCGCGCGGCAGCGACGGATCGAGCGGCACATACGCGCCGCCTGCCTTGAGCACCCCGAGCATCGCCACGACCAGGTCGGCCGACCGCGGCAGGCAGATGCCCACGCGCGTCTCGGTCGCGACGCCGAGCGCGCGCAGTTGGTGAGCGAGCTGATTGGCGCGTTCGTCGAGCTCCTGAAAGCTGACCTTGCCTCCCGCCTCGACGATCGCCGCGGTCGAACGATCGGCGCGCATCTGCTGCAGCAGGTCCGGCACGGTCTCGGCGCGCGCGGCCGCGAGCGTCTCGGCGCCGAGGAGCTGGCCGAGCCGCGCCGCCACCGCCGCCTGCAGCGCGGGGCCGCCGGCGATGGGGTGGACGATGAGCGACAGCACGCTCTCACCGGCAGAGGTCCGCGTCACGACCACGCGGAAGGGCGGCGTGCTCTCCAGATTGAACGGGCGCGCCAGCTGCTCGGCTAGCCGATCCTCCCGATCGCCGGCGCTGATCGCCGGCGCGACCTCGGCGTTCGGCCGCGCGACCACGGCGGCGCCGCGACGGCAGAACGTGACCCCGAGCGCGTCATGCTCCGCCGCGAGCTGGCAAATCGCTTCTGCCAACGTCTCGACGTCGACGCCCTGACGGAGGCGCAGGCGCGCCGGAATCAGCCGCAGCGACGCGCCCTCTTCCGCTTGTCGATACAGCGCCGCCTGCGCCGCGCTGACCGGGCGATCTCCCGCTTCCAGCGCGGGCAGGATCCGTTCGGTGGCGAAGGCACCAGCCGTGGTCGCGCGATCGATCTCGCCCGCGAGCGCGGCCACCGTCGACGCTTCGAACAGCGTCTTGAGCGCCAGCTGCACGGAGAAGCTCGTGCGAATGCGCGACACCGTCCGTGTCGCCAACAGCGAATGACCGCCTATCTCGAAGAAGTCGTCGTGAACGCCGACGCGCTCCAGGCCGAGGAGCTCGCCCCAGATCGCGGCCAGCCGCTCTTCCGTCGGGGTACGCGGCGCCAGGTAGCGCTCCGCCAGCTCGGCCAGGCCGCCATCGGGCGCGGGGAGCGCCTTCTTGTCGACCTTGCCGTTCGGCGTCAGCGGCAGCGCCTCCAGCCGCACGAACGCCGACGGCACCATGTATTTCGGCAGCTCGGCCTCGAGCTGCGCGCGCAGCGTCGCCGTGCCGGCGCCCGGGTCGTGCAGCACCACGTAGGCCACGAGCTGCGCCTCGCCGCCGTGGCCGCCGCGAACCGCCAGCGCCGCATCGCGCACCTCGGGCAGCGCGCGCAGGCGACTCTCGATCTCGCCCAGCTCGATGCGATGGCCGCGCACCTTCACCTGGCCATCCTTGCGGCCGAGGAACTCGAGGGCCCCATCGGCGCGATGGCGGGCGCGGTCGCCCGTGCGATAGAGCCGCGCGCCCGGCCGACCACTGGCGAACGGATCGGGCAGGAAGACCGAGGCGGTGCGCGACGGATCGCCGACGTAGCCGCGTCCGACGCCGACGCCGCCGACATACAGATCGCCCGGCACGCCGCGCGCCACCGGCTGGAGCTGCGCATCGAGCACATAGAGCTGGGTATTGGCGATGGGCCGGCCGATCGGCACCGGCCCGTCGCTGCCGTCGCCGGGCTCGACGCGATGGTGGGTCACGTCATCCGAACACTCGGTCGGTCCGTAGGCGTTGAGGAGCGGCACGCCGGGGAAGCTGGCCATCCAGCGCGCGCACAGGTCGCCCGGAAGGGCCTCGCCGGTGGCGATCATCCAGCGCAAGGAGGGCAGCGCCGGCGGTGCCGGGCGAAGCTCGACCTCGTCCAGGATGGCGCGCAGCATCGACGGCACGATCTCGAGGATCGAGATCCCGCGGCCTTCGACCTCGTCGAGGATGGCCAGCGGATCGCGCACCGTCTCGTCGCCGAAGACGTCGATGCAGCCACCGACGGCGAGCGGCGCGAGCATCTGCCAGACCGAGATGTCGAAGCAGGCCGGCGCTGTCTGCGCCACGACGTCGTAGGAGGTCAGGCCGAGATCGTCGACCTTGGCGAAGAGGTGGTTGAGCATCCCGCGCTGCTCGACCATCGCTCCCTTGGGCTTGCCGGTGGAGCCGGACGTATAGATGACGTAGGCGAGCGACGACGGCTGGACAGCGCCGCGGTCACGGCTCGGCTCGGCGGCGTCCGCCAGAAGCGCGTCGATGGAGTCGATCACGAGCGCGGCGCCGCTGTCGTCGACGACCTCCTCTTGACGCCGCTCGGGGTGATCGGGGTCGAGCGGCAGATAGGCGGCGCCCGCCTTGAATACGCCGAGGATTGCGGTGACGAGATCGATTCCGCGCGGCAGGCGCAGCGCCACGATGCTCTCCTCGCCAATACCGCGGGCGGTGAGCGCGCGCGCGACCTCGGCGGCCCGGGCGTCGAGCTGCTCGTAGCTGAGCGTGCGGCCGGCTTCGCGCACGGCCGTCGCCGCGCCCGATTTGGCCACGCGCGCCTCGAACAGCTCACGCATGGTGCCGTCGAGCGGATGGTCCACGGCCGTGTCGTTCCACTCGACCAGGAGCTGGCGCTCTTCGGGTGCGGTCAGGAGGGTCAGCTCGGACACGGGCGCGTCAGGCTGCGCGGCGATGGCCGCCAGCAGCGTGGCGAGGTGATGAGCCATGCGCGCGACCGCGCCCGCTTCGAAGCTGCCGTCGCGATGGGTCATGCGGATCGAGAGCGTCGCGCCCGGCACGATGCAGACGGTGAGCGGATAATTGGTCTGCTCGTAGGTGACGATGCCCTCGACTCCGAGGGCGCTCGACGACTGCGCGAGCGACGCGTCCACCGGATAGCTCTCGTAGACGAGGAGGCTCTCGAAGAGCGGCGTGGCGCGGCCGACGTCGCTGGCGCCCTGGATCTCGGAGAGCGGAGTCCACTCGTAGGCCTGCAACGCGCCCTGCTGGAGGTGCGCCTGCTTGATGCATTGGGCGACCGGCGCGGTCAGGTCGAGCTGGAGGCGCATCGGCACGCTGTTGATGAAGAGGCCGACCGAAGACTCGACCAGCGGCAGCTCGGCGGGGCGGCCGGCGACGGTGACGCCGAAGACCACGTCCGCTTCGCCGCTGTAGCGCGCGATCAGGAGGCCCCACGCCGCCTGCACGACGTTGTTGAGCGTGACCGCGTTGCGACGCGCCAGCTGCCGGAGCGCATCCGAAGCCGCCGCCGAGAGCTCGACGCGCTCTTCGCGCACCTCACCCGTCGCCGGTCGCGCACCGAGCGGGGTCGGCGCGGTGAAGCCGCGCAGGGTCTCCTTCCAGAACTGCGTGGCGGCGTCGCGGTCCTGCTCGGCCAACCAGCGCACATAGGCTTCGTGCGAGCCGGCCGGCGACAGCCGCGGCGCCCGGCCCTCGACGTTGGCCTGGTAATGCTCGAAGACGTCGCGGATGACGAGCGACGTCGACCAGCCGTCGAGCAGGAGGTGGTGGAAGCTCCACACGAACTGCGTGCGCTCGCCGTCGAGCGGCGCCGCCTGGAGGCGCATGAGCGGCGCGCGGTCCAGCGTGAAGCCACGCGCGCGATCGGCCTCGAGATCGATCGCGGCGTGCCGCTCGACGGTGATGTCGACCTGGTTGTGCACGCACTGCAGGGGCTTGGGCAGCCCTTCCCACCAGAACGAGGTGCGCAACACCGCGTGTCGCGCCACCGTCTGCTGCCACGCCTTCTCGAAGGCGTCGAGATCGAGCCCGACCAGCACGCAGCTCATCTGCTCGAAATAGACCGCCGACTCCGGCTCGAGCAGCGTGTGGAAGAGCATGCCCTCCTGCATCGGCGCGAGCGGATAGACCGCCTCGATATCGCGCCGATTGCCGAGCCAGCCGTCGAGTGTCGGCTGATCGAGCCGGGCGAGCGCGAAGTCCGACGGCGTGTAGCCGCCCGCGCCATCCGACGTGCAATGCGCGACGATCGCGCGCACCGCATCGGCATAACCGGCCGCCAGCTTCTCGATGGTCTCGGGCCGGTAGTGCCGATCGCTATAGCTGAAGCTGACGTGGAGCTGCCCCTCCATCACGACCGCGTTGATCTCGAGGCGCGCCTCGCGCCGGGCGCGCGGGCTGTGCACCGGACCCGCGGGTTCGCGGGCGATCGCGAAGAGCGCGTCGTCGCCGAGCATGGTGTCGAGCTGACCGAGGTAGTTGAACACCACCTCGCTCTGACTCGCGGCGAGACGGCCGCGCAGCGCGGCGTCGGGATGTAGGTAGCGCAAGAGGCCGTAGCCGACGCCCTTGTTGGGAATGGTGCGCAGCCGCTCCTTGGTCGCGCGGATGAGATCGCGCAGATCGCCGCCGCCGTCGAGGTGCACCGGATACATCGAAGTGAGCCAACCGACGGTGCGCGACACGTCGAGCCCCTCGACCAGATCCTCGCGGCCGTGACCTTCGAGGCGTACCGAGACGGCGTCACGCCCGCTCCACTCGCCCAGCGTCTTGGCCAGCGCGGCCACGAGCAGCTCGTGACCCTGCGTGCGATACGCGCGCCCGGACTCGTGGAGGAGGAGCCGCGTCTCGTGGGTCGGGAGCGTCACCGACACCGTGCGCGTGGTCGCTTCGGTCGCCGCGCCCAGGTCGTGATCGACCGGCAGCGGCTCCGAGGCGCCATGGGCCTGCCAGTACTCGATCTCGCCGTCGAGGCCGCCCGCGCGAACGTGCTCGCCGAGCCGCTGCGACCAGCGCT
>JAQBQH010000279.1 GCA_028287105.1 Myxococcales bacterium | reverse complement strand
CGCCGGCGCGATGGGCGAGGGCGCGAGCGGCGCGGCGGGCGTCGCACCGACGGGGCAGGCCGTCGCGGCGCCGGAAAAATCGGCGAAGGTGACGGTGCGCGTGGTCTCGACGCCGGCGGGCGCCGACGTCTATCTGGGCGACGAGCGTACGCCGCGCGGCAAGACGCCCCTGGCGCTGACGATGGCCCGCGCCGAGGTCGCCACGCGGCTGACGGTGCGCATGAAGGGCTACGAGGCGCAGGCGTCGGAGGTGGTGCCCGATTCCGATTCGCGGCTCCAGATGACGCTGAGCAAGGTGGCGCTGTCGCGACCGGCAGCGTCGGGGCGGCCGCAGAAGCGGCCGGGCAAGAAGGCGTCGCCGCAGCCGGCCGCGCCGAGGGCGCCGGTGCCCGATCTGCATCGCGGCGATGTGGTCGATCCGTTCGCGCGCTAGAGAACCGCGACTGGCCGCAATGCCGGGCAGTTAAGCGAAAAGACGGCTGGGGTCGCGGAGGTCGCCTCACTGCGTCCGCGAACCCAGCCGTCCCAAAGCTATTCGTTCTTCACTGGCCGGCATTGCGACTAGCCGTCTTTGCCGAGGTGGATGGAGCCGCCGCCGGTGCGCAGCTCGAGCGAGCCGCCGGTGCCGTCGCCGATGTTGCCGTGGAAGCGTCCCGAGTGGCGCTCGCCGTCGCCGGGGATGCCGAAGTCGTTGCGCGCGCTGCCGCCTCCCGTCGAGGCATCGACGGAGAGCTTGCTGGCGCCCGGAATGGCGACCTTGATGCTGCCGCCGCCGGTCTCGACGCGGTTGCGCCCGCTGAGCGCGCCTTCGACCCGCACCGAGCCGCCGCCGGTCGAGACGTCGACGGTGCCTTTGACGCGCTTGACCTCGATGCTGCCGCCGCCCGAGCGCAGCTGGAGCGCGCCGGCCGTGTCGCTGATCTCGATGCCGCCGCCGCCGGTGTCGACGCGAACGCCGCTGGAGAAGCCGTGCACGTCGACGCCGCCGCCGCCGGTGCGGACCTCGATCTTCGTGTCGGCGGGGGCGCTGATGCGGAAGCTGACCGAGGCGTTGTCGTGCCAGTTGCCGCCGTCGTGCTTGTACGTGACGCGGACGGTGTTGCCGTCGAGCTTGGTCTGGACGTCGAGCTTGCGCGCCTCGTCCTCGCTGCTGGCCTGCCGCTCGGCTTCGATCTTCACGACGCCGGCCGGACCGGGCGAGAGCTCCACGCCACCTGCCGAGCTGTCGACGACAATGGTAGCCTTGGGGGCGACCTTGAATTCGTTCTGCGTCATGGCCTTGGCCTGGGAATGGGCCAGGGCCGCGGTGGCGCCGAGGGTCACTGCAATGAGGGCGAGCGTACGCATGAGAGGCTCCTTTTCCGATGGTGACGCCGGCGGTTTGCGGGTTTCAGCCGATTTGATGCGCGCGGCATCATTCATCGGCCGCGCCTTTGGTTTCGCGATTGTGCTGCTCGCGGCCACCACCGTGCAGGCGGCCGAGACGGTGACGCTGAGGCTGGCCACCATCGCCCCGGAGGGGAGCGCCTGGGCACGCGAGCTGGGCGCCTACGCGCGCGACGTCGAGAGCGGCACTCACGGCGCGGTGCGCATCAAGATCTACTACTCGGGCATCGCCGGCGACGAGGCGACGGTGCTCAATCGCATCAAGCGCGATCAGCTCGACGGCGCCGTGGCATCGGAGAGCTGCCTGCAGCTGGCGCCGTCGATGCGGGTGACGCGCATCGTCGGGATTTTCCGCAGCCGCCAGGAGTCCGCCTACGTGATGACGCGGCTCAAGCCGCTGCTCGACGCGGAGTTCTTGAAGTCGGGCTTCGTGCACATGGGGACGGCGAGTCTCGGGCCCGAGGTGCTGTTCACGCGCGCACCGGTGCGCACCATGGCCGAGCTACGCGCGACGCGGCTCTGGGTGTGGGACCTCGACGCCGCGCTGCGGCTGCAGACGGCCGCGATGGGGCTGCGCGCGGTGCCGCGACCCATCGAGCAGGCGGGGCGCGCCTACGACGAGGGCGCCACCGATGGGTTCATCGCGGTGCCGTCGGCGACGCTGGCGTTCCAGTGGTCGGCGCAGGCGCACTACGTCGAGGACCTGCGCTTCACCTACCGCGCCGGCTGCGTCTTCTACGCCAGCCGCGTCTTCGATGCGCTGCCGATCGAGGCGCAGCGCTACGTGGTCTCGGCCAACGCCAAGCTGCGGGTCCGCATCGACGACCTCGGGCGCACGCAGGACGAGGCGCTGATGGGCGGACTGTTCGCGCGGCAGGGGGTCAAGGCGGTGCCGGTCAGCGAGCGCTTCCGCGCCGAATTCTTCGATCTCGCGCGCGATGTCCGCGGGCGCGGCGACAATCGTGTCGTCGACGACGCGCTGATCAGCGACGTGCTGAGCTGGCTGGCCGATTATCGCGTCGAGCACGCGCCGTAGCGGTCGCTACTTCGCGTTTTCCAGGAGCTTGTCGCTCTTGTCCTCGCTCTTCTTCTGGATGTCCTCGACCTTCTGCTTGAACTTCTCGGGCATGACGTTGTGGTAGGGGTTCGCGCTGGCCGCCGGCTCCTCGGGAGCCTTGCGAGACGACTTGCAACCGACGAGGGAGACGAGCAGCAGCACGACGAGCACACGCATGCGCTCGATGATACTCCTGGTGTGGCGGGGAGCTCTCAGGCGAGGGGTTCGAGGAACGTCATCTCGGGCGCGCCCTTGACGCCGGCCTCCGCCATCGCCGCGCGCAGCTGCGGATTGGCGAGGAACGCCTTGGCCTGCTCGACGCTCGGCACCTGGCTGATGATGACGATCATGTTCGGCTGGCCGCTCACCCGCGCCACCGTCTGCACCGACATGCCGTTCTGCTTCCGCATGTCGGCGCCGGCGTCGAAGAGGGCCTTCCATCGCTCGAAGTCGGAGATCTCGTGCTTGAGGATCAATATGACCATTGGCCGCTCCAATGCGGATGCATTCCGCGTCGCTCGACGGTATCCCATCGCGCACTTGGCGCATACGACAAACGGCAACCCCGCCGGAGGCTGGCGCTCAAGGAGGTGGGATCGTCGCGCAGGAGACGCGCGTGGTGGTGCGCTTCGCAGGCCGCAGCGGATTGCCGGAAGCATCGATGCCGCGGTCGATGACGGCGCTCGAGAGCTCGCGCCTTCCGTCGGTCGGGTTGGTGACCGGC
This sequence comes from Myxococcales bacterium, assembly GCA_028287105.1. GTDB lineage: Bacteria > Myxococcota_A > Polyangia > Palsa-1104 > Palsa-1104 > JAQBQH01. The sequence goes on along the minus strand of JAQBQH010000279.1, from coordinate 1,724 downwards.
TGGCACGTCGACGGCAGCTTGCAGGTGACCGTCGGCGGTTGACCCGGCGGCGCGCAGCCCTGCGTCTGGTACTGCGCGAGGCGATCGACCAGCTGCCAGCACGGCACGACGTGGCCATTGACCGCGCACGACGGGAGCTCCGCGATCGCCGTCGACCCGTCGGGGTTCGCCGTCTCGTCCTCGGCAGTGCAGTCGGGCGAGCCGTCGGCGCGCGCGGCGACCGGCCGGTCGAGGCAGTCAACCACGCCCCGCGGGCCGCTCAGCTGGGTGAGCCCGGCGAACGCTGCCGTGTCGTCCGCATCGCAGACGGACGTGTAACCGTGGTTCTTGGCCGCGTGGATGACCTCGTGTAGGCGCACCGCCGGATCGCCGAAGAACATCGGGTCGCTCGTGGCGACGCACGAGCGATCGAGCGTCGGACACGCTGCCGCGCTCGCGTCGGCCGCGCAGGGGCTCGTGATGGAGACGGCCAATGAATCGGCGGGTGCCGCGACGGCGACGAGGGTGACGTCGTCGGGATTGGTCTTCACGCCGCCCCGCGCCGCCGGCCGGGTGAAGAAGTCGATGTAGCGCGCGACGTCGAACAGCTTGCCGCCGTCGGCCATCTGCTGCGACCGACAGTCCGTCAGGCCGGCGATCGACCTCGGCGGCACCGGCGCGCCGTTGCATGCGATGCCGAACTGAGTGCAGCGAAAGTGATCGAGCGGCCCGTAGGCGGCGAGGCCGGCGGCGCTGCCATCGAAGAGGTCGGTCGTGGCCGGCGCCGAGCAGTCGTCGGCGTCGCTGACGAAGACGACCCAGAGCAGCGCGTTCGATCGCAGAAAGCCGGCATTTTCGACGATCGGATCGTGCAACGCGCGATAGGCGGCCTCGAGCGGGTGGCGAAATTCGCACCCGCCGGTACCGACGTCGACGAGCGCGGCGAGCGCGGCCGGCACGTCGGCGACATTGCGGGTGCCGCTGATCTGGTCGACGTCGATGAAGCGCACGCCGTCGCTGCTGCGCAAGACGGCCCCATCGCCGCCCGGGTGGCAACCGAGTTGCGGGAGCGTCGCCGGTCCGGCGCCGAGGTCCGCGGTGACGACGCCGACGTGATACGAGATCGACACGCCCTGCGCCGGGTAGCCGTCGAGCGTGGCGAGCAGCCGCGGCAGCGCCGCGCGCAGCGCCGCCAGCTTGACGCCCATCGACGGCGCGTCGTCGAGAACGAAGAGCACGTCGATCTCGTCGTGCCCGCTCGACGACTCGATGCACAGGACGTCGCCGGCAGCGCACGGTTCCGGTGGCCGCGGCGGGGTCGCGAGCGGCGGCGACTGACAGCCGGCGGCGGCGACGATCGAGCAGGCGAGGAGGGCGCGCACGCCCGACCCATGAGCAAGCCCCGCGCCGGCCGCGAAACGGCGCCGGCCGCGGCTTTCGCGGCGACAGGCGACAACCAAGTTGGCGGAAGGTGGCTACGAAGTACCGGTTGCTGTGTGGTGCATGCGCGTTGCGTAGCTATTCGAACGCGGCAATGCCGGTGACGTCTTCGCCGATGATGAGCGTGTGGATGTGGTCGGTGCCTTCGTAGGTGAAGACCGACTCCAGATTGCACATGTGGCGGCCCGACTGGTACTCGTCGGTGACGCCGTTGGCGCCGAGCAGGTCGCGGGCGTCGCGGGCGATGTTGCGCGCCATGCGCACGTTGTTGCGCTTGGCGAGCGAGATCTGCTGCGGGCGGACCT
>JAQBQH010000194.1 GCA_028287105.1 Myxococcales bacterium | reverse complement strand
CGGCTCCGTCGGATCAGTCGGCGGGATGCTGGGATCGATCTCGACGTCGACGCGCGTTGCGCCGACGTAGCTGACGTCCTCGCCAATGCACTGTTCGGCTTCGGTACCGAGCGTCACGACCTTCTGGTACAGGATCGTGACGCGCGTAAACTGGTGCTGCCGCGCCGGGTCGTCGTTGCGCGCGATGTCGAGGTTGAGCGACGTCATCGACTGATCGGCCACGGTCATGTGGCCTTTGACCTGGGTCAGCTTGTCGCTGACGCAGTTCAGCTTGACGACGTCCTTGTCCTTCTTGGCCTTCGTGTACAGCGACTGGATGCGCCGCTGCGTGTCGACCATCTTCTTGTAGTAGTCCTTCGACTGCGCGAGCGTCTCGGCGGGCGTGAGCGTGATGCTCTTGGCGAAGTCGATGCCTGCGGAGCTCCCGTCGTCCGCCACCGCGGCAAACGCGGCAGTCGCGCCCAAGAGGGCGCACCCGACGGCAGCGTAGGCGAAGCGACGAAGTTTCATTCGAGAAAACCCCTCCAATACGTAGGCAAAGGTGCGGCAGGCATTATCAACTCCCGCATGGGAGCTGTCAACGGAAGGCACACATATGTGGATCGCAACATCCGATCCGTTCAACCTATCACAAGTATATGAAAACTAGCCTATTCTGGGCTCTCGGCGCGACGGACGAGCGCCCGCCGTGTCGGTTGTCGCCATGGGAAACGACGCAAAGCGCCTGCGACATCTCGCCGCAGACGATCCCGTGCACGGCTGCGCTGGGTCTACTTCGAGGCCTGGAAGATGAAGGGATAGCTGAATTGCACCGATCCGCCGGACGGCGCCGGGAAGCGCCACGTCAGGACGCGGCTCTTGATGCAGCTCGCGACGTCTTCATCGTGCATCGTATCGTTCTCGATGTCGGCGGCCGTGACCTTGCCGACCGACGACACTTCGAAGCGCAGCTGTAGCTTGCCGCCGATGTTCGGGTTGCGCTTGAGGCCCGCCTCGTAGCACGCCTTGACCGCGCCCAATCGGCTGCGGATCTCTTTCGCGATGACGCTCGGGTCGAGCGACCCGTCGACGTCGGTCGGCGCCGAGTCCTTCACGATGCCCTTGACCGCGCGCTCGCCGCCACGCTCCCCGGTGCCGACCTCGCCCGGACCGGACGCGCGCAACGAGCCGCCGCCGCGCAGCGACCCGGTACCGCCGGCGCCCTTGGCCGAGCGCAATCCGCCCGCCCCGGCACCCGCCACGCCGACGCCGCCGACCTGCGCGAACACCTTGTCGGCATCGCCGGACACGTCGCCGCCCTTGACCAGATCGGCGACGCTGCCGTTCTCGCCCTTGGCGCCGAGGATCTTCAAGACGCCCATCTTCTGTACGTCGGCCGCCAGTCGCGCACGCCGCTCTGCCGCCGCCCGCGCCTCCGCCTCGGGATCACGCGGCGCCTTCTGCGCCTTGGGCTTGCTGTCGCCCTTGTCCTTCTTCTCGCCCTTGTCTTCCTTCTTCTCTTCCTTCTTGTCGTCGACCTGCGCGACCACAGGCTTCGGCTCCTCGGTCTTCTTCGGCACGATCATCTGCACGAAGCGATCGGGAATCTCCTCGATGTCCGGTTTACGCGGCCAGTCGATGTTGCGCAGATAGATGATGAACCCGAAGTGCAGGAGGAACGACGCCGCCACCACCGCGACCAGCATCCAGTCGAGGTTCTGCATCACCGACGCGCGCACCGACGGCGGCAGCTGCGGGCGCGGCTGCACCGGCGGCGGCGTGACGAACTGGAACAGCACCGTCACGTCGCCGATGACCACCTTGCCGCGCGAGCGGTCGGTCAACAGGAGATGCCACAGCTCGCCCTTCTTCTGCGCCTTGCCCTGCCGCAACGCCGGCAGCGCCACGACCTGATCCCCGAGCGACACGCGCCCATCCATCATGTCGCTGAAGTTGATGGCGTATCCGGCGGGCGTCAGCTCGAAGATGGTGAACGTCCGTGGCAGCGCGTTCGACGCCGGCACCACGAACGTGTTCTTCGTGGACTGCCCGATCGTCACGTTCTCGCGCTTGCGCACGAGCCGCTCCTCGACGATTTTGCCGTTCTGGATGATCCCGATTCTCAGGATCTTCGGAGCGTCGAGGTTCTTGGTGTTCAGGGCCTTGGCCATTCATCCACCATCAGAACGGGTGCTTCGAAGCTGCCTGTAGAATCTTGGGCAGGAAGTCCTGCTTCAGGCTCTCCCAATCGTAATCCATACTCGAGCGCTGTAAAACGTAAAAAGCGTTGGGCTTCTGGATCTTGCCCTCGACCACGATGCCCTCGGTGATGCGGAAGATCTTCTGCCCCGAGGCCGATCGCTCGACCTTGACCTTGGGCGCGGCGGGCTGCGGGGTCTCTTGAGCTGACAGCTGACTGCCGACAGCTGACAGTACGAACATCGCGGCGACGCCAAGCGTACACTTCATTTGTCACCCGAGGTTTTGCCCGCTGCCCCGCCGGGCGCCGGCTTGGGCTGCCCGCGCTCCTGCTGCTTCTGCAATCGCTGCAGCCGCTTCTGCTCGCGATCGATGTTGGTCCGCGCCTCGGCGATGTAGCCGTCCGCCGGATCGTCCTTCGTCAACCGATAGCCGGCGAGCTGCTTGTACCGGTTCAGATAGTTGATCGACGTATTGAGCTTCGTGACCAGATCCGTCGACGGCATCTGCTTGGCGTCGAGATACAGGATGCCGAGGTTGAAGAACGCATCGGCGTAGTTCGGATCGAGCTGCGTCGCCCGCTTGAGCGCGCTCTCCGCCTCCGCGTACTGCTGCTTGCCGCGATGCGCCGACCCGAGGTTGTTCCACGCCTTCGGGAACTGCGGCATCAGCTGCGTCGCCTTCTGCGCGGCATCGAGCGCACCGTCGTAGTTCTTGGCCATCAGGTACTGCGCCGCGAGGTTGTTCCAGGCGTTGCCGTAGCGCGCGTCGAGCTCCGTCGCCTTCTTGAACGCCGCGGTCGCCGAGATCTTGTCGTCACGCGTGAGCGCGATGAACCCGAGCAGGTTGAAGCACTCGGCGTTGTTGCCGTCGATCGACTTGGCGATATCGATGATGCTCGTCGCCAGCTCGTACTTGTGTTGGTAGTAGTAGGCCTTGGCCAACACCACCATCGCCGGCACGTAACGCTCGTCGCGCCCGAGCGCCAGCTTGGCCTGCCGGATCGCATCCTCGTAGCGCTGCTTCTTGAGAAAGCTCTCCGCTGCCAGCGTATCCGGCTTCGGATCGCCCTTGGTCTCGGCCGGCAGCTGCGTCGTCGCCGCCAGCGACGGCACCGCCGAAGACGCGATCGCCAACGCCAGGACCCACGCCAACGCGCGCGTCACCGTTGCATGGGCTGCGCGCGTCACCCTTGCATGCGCTGCGCGCATTAGGGCGTCTCCAGCTGCATGTCGATGCGCTCGTCTTTGACCATCGGGAACACATCCGGCTTGTACGCATTGGCGCGCGTGCGGGCCAGGCGGGTCCATTCGTTGGACACACCAAGCTCGCCAGCCTTTTGCAAGGTCACGCCATAACGCTTCACCGCCTCCTCATCAACGCCCGCGACCGTCTGTTCGATCTGATCGCGATAGATGTCGCACGCTTCCGCACCGAGGCGCTTGACCTCGGGCGGGCAGGGCGCCCCCAAGAGCGCCTTGGAGAAGGTCTCGAACAGGTAGCCGGTGCGGAAATAGGCCGCCAGCGTCCAGGTCGCGCGCCGGAACCCGATCACCTTGTTGTACTCGGCGACCAGGTCCTGCACGTTCTGCTTGAACCGCTGGATCGACGCCGCCAGCTGCTTGCCGCCACCGGTGATCTTCGACTTCTCGACGATCGGCAGCCGCTGCTCGGTCAAAATGAACGCCGCGTGCGCCGCATACTCCGCCTGCTCCGACGCCGGCGGCGCGCTCCCACCCTCACGCACGATCTTCTTGTACAGCGCCTCGGCCGCCGACTTGTCGCGCTTGGCCTCGTAGTTCTGCGCCACGCGGAAGTAGGCCTCGAGGACGCGCTCGCGCCCCTTGGGGTCGCTGCCGTAGGTCTTGACGTACTCGTTGAACGTCTTGTTGGCCTTGTCGTAGTCCTTCAGCTTCTCGAGGTTCACGCCGGCGCGGAAGAACGCCTCCGACGCGTCCTCGCGCTTGATCGACTTCTCCGCCGCGTAGCGCTTGAAGAGGTCGGCCGCCTTTGCATAGTTCTGATCGTTCTCGAGAATGATGGCGGCGTTGAAGAGCGCGTCGGTGCGATGGCTCGACGCTCCGAAGCGCTTGTCCTCCGCCAGCCGCAAATAGGACACCGCCGCGCGATCGAACTCGAACGCCTTCTGGTAGCTCACCGCCGTGCGGAAGAGCGCGTCGTCGACGAACTTCGACGTCGGATAGTCGTTGACGATGCGCTCGTACAGCTTGGTCGCCGCCGCGTAGCGCTTGACGTTCTCGTACGCCACCGCCGCGTTGTTGAGCGCCTTGTCGGCGTCCTCGCCGCGCGGATCCGAATCGACGATCTGCACGTACAGCCGCGCCGCCTCTTCGTACTTCTTGTCGGCGAACAGCTGATCGGCCTTCTGGAACTTCACGCCGAGCGACAGCTTGCCCAGCTCCGTCGCGTTCTTCTGCGCCGTCAGCGTCGATCCGCAATTCGCCGCCTTGAGCCGATTCGCCCATTCTTCGATCTTGTCGAGGTTCTTCTCGATCGTATAGGTGATGAGGATCGCGCTACCCGCGTTGGCGCCGATATCGTCTTTGCAATACTTGCCGATGATCTGTTCCATACGCGGCCGCGCTTCGTCCCAGTGCAGATAGCGCAACGGGATCTCGGCCGCCTTGTAGGTCATCGTCGGCACGCGCCCCGATCCCGGCACGCGCGTCACGAAGATGTCGTACGCCTTCTGCAACCGCGCCGGCAGCTCGGGAATCTGCATCGGCGTCACCGGCGTCTGCGTTTTGCCGACGGCAGGCAAGGGCGGCTCCACGTACGCGCCCTTCTGCGTCAAATCGGCCACCGCCATCTCGTACGACTTGACCGCGTTGAACGCCGCGTCCTCGACGTACTTGTTGTCGAGCTTCGAGTCGCGCACCTTCTCGTACGCGATCGCCGAATCGCGGAAGCGCCCCGAGTAATAGAGCGTCTCCGCGTACGAATACGAATACTCGTACGTATTGCGCGTATTCGGATATTGCTCGAGGTACTTCTCGTACGCCTCGGCGGCGAGCTTGTATTCCTTTTGAATCTGATCGAGCAGCTTGGCTTCCGGCCGCTTCTGCGCCGCCGCCATCTTCTTCAGATCCTGAGCCGCCTTGTGGTGATTGACCGCGGCCGACACCAGCGCCAGCTCCGCCAGATCCTGCGCCGTCTGGATCGCCTGCTCGTTGTCGCGGTTGTGCTTGTACCAGTCGGTGCCCTTCGTGTAGTTCTTCGCCAGCCGCTCGCGCTCCTCGAGCGCGTGGCCGAAGTCGCGCTGCCGCTCGAACGACATGACGATGCGGTCCTGCACCTTCGGATTGTCCGGGTGATAGGGCCACTTCGCGAGCGCGCGCTTGTAGACCTCGATGGCGCGGAAATACTCGGTCTCGTCGAAGTAGATGTCGCCGAGCTTGGCGAAGATCTCGCGCACGTGCGGCTCCGCCTCGCGCCCGCGATAGAACTTCTCCGCGCGCTCGAGGCCGGTCTCGTTGTCGTCGATCGAATCGCCGTTCCAATCCTTCTCGGCGAAGCTGATGCCGAGGTACTGGACCGACTCGGTTCGTAGATCCGATCCCTCCGCCCCCGACTCCGCCTTCTTCCTGTCGGCGAAGACGACCAGCTGATCGAAGCGCTTGATGGCCTCGGGATAATTGTCGGCGCGATAATACGACCAGGCCAGCTTGTAGAGCGCCTTGTCGTAATAGGGCGAGTCCTTGAAATCGAGCACCCGCGAATACGCGGATATCGCCAATTCCAATTCCGAGTTGTCGAAGTGATATTCGCCGACGCGCGTCCACGCCTCGGGCAGGAAGCGCGAATCGTCCTTCACGGGCTTGCAGTCGTTGTACGGATTCTCGACCTTCTGCCCCTTGGCCTTGGTGGGCTGCGGCGGCGACGGCGGATCGAGCGGCTTATAGCGGTTGTTGCAGACGAGCGCGCGCATGGCCTGCAGCGACTCGCCCTCCTTGTTCATTTCACCGAGGCACCAGCCGAGCAGGTAATAGGCGCCGTCGATCAGGCGATATTGCGGAAAGCGATTGATCAGATCTTTGTACAGCCCGATGGTGCGGCCGTAATCGGGCGTGATCTGCGCGCCCGACACCTGCGCCGCCTGCGTGGCGGACAGGTACTCGTCGTTGGCCTTCTCGAAGTAGAGCTCCGCCAGGCGGAACATCGCGTCGGGCGTCCAGCGATCGTCGTTGTGATACTTGGCGAGGAAGTCCTCGAAGAGCTTGATGGCCGACTGCCGCCGCGTCTTCTCGTCCTTCTCCTCGCCGTCGAGCTGCGACTGATACTTCTGCATCAGCTGCTTGCGCTTCTCGACGTACTCCTGCTGCACGACGTGCGTGACCGTGCCGCGGAAGTCCTTCGACGCCTCTTCGAAGCGGCCTATCTCGCCCTGAATGGCGTCGAGCTCCTTGCCTTCGTTGGGCCCCGGCAGCCCGCCGTCGCCGAGCGCCGTCCACGGCAGCGCCAACAGCCCCGCCACCAGCGCCAGCTTTCTCACGTTGGCCCGCCGCATCACGGCTGCGTCTCCTGGTGCGCTTTGTTCACGTCTTTGTATTCGTCGTCGAGCAGCTTGAGCTCGCGCTTGCGCTCGGCCACGAGGCGGTTGGTGTTGCGCGTCGAGTTGTCCTTGAGCGCCCAGGCCACGTCGATGATCCCGACGTCGGCCCGCACCACCACGTTGTAGAAGCGCTGCGTGACCGCCTTGAAGTTCTCGGCCATGATCCCGCCGCCGACCTCGGCCGACTCGACGGTGTAGCCGCCGAGCTGCTGCCGGTAGGCGCCGATCTTGAGCTTCTCGTCGCTGACCTCGGTCTGGATGACCTTGAGCTGCGTGTCGAGCATGGCGTCGATGCGCCCGTTGAAGCTGCCGATCTTGGTCTCGACGCTGCGCGCGCGATCGAGGATCGACTCGATCTGCTCCGCCTTCGAGCGATCACCCGTCGACAGCCGCGAGCGCACCCGCACGTCGAGATCGTGCAGCCGTCGAAGCACCTCGTCGTACTGCTTGCGCAGCTCCTGCGCCGCCTGCATATCCGCATCGTCGACGCCGACCGACATCTTGGCGTCGTCGACGTCCTTGCGCAGCCGATCGGTGCCTTCGATCTCGGTATCGATCTCGTTCATCATGGCGTCGACTTCCTGCTGCGCGCGCTGCTGCTGCTCGCCCGGCAGGCTCTTGCGCACGTCGTCCTGGTAGAACTTGCGCGTCGCCACCGCCGAGGCGCGCATGCCGTTGAGCTCGGTGAGGAGCTCCACCACGCGCTTGTCGACGTCGTTGAACTGCTTCTTGGCGCGCTGCTGGCGGTCGCTGATCGAGTCGGCGCTCACCGGCAGCGTGCGCATCTTCTTCTCGAGCACATCGCGGTCCGCCTCGAGCTGCTTGAGCTCGGCCTCCGCGCCACCGACGGCGCCGATGAGCCGCGACATCTTGCCGGCCAGCGACTCCTTGACCACCGACACTTCGTTGCCGACCGCGATCGACTTGGCGCGGACCATCGCCAGCTCGGGGAAGATGTTGACCCGCGCCGGTCCGCTCATCGCCTTGTCGAGCCGCTTGATGATCTCTTCGGACTCGTCGAGCGATTTACGCAGGTCGCTCTCGTCGCCGATGAGCGTCGAGACGCGCTGCACGTCGGGCTCGTTCTGCAGCCACTTGAGCGACGCCGCCGGCAAGATCGACGAGGTGTCGAACTTCGACAGGTTCTTGCTGATGAGATCGCGGAAGTAGGCCGGCGCGTCGCCCGTCTTGGTGAGCGCATCAGCCAGCTGCCGATGAATCGGCGCGTAGTCGTCGCGCGCCTTGGTGAAAGCATCGGTCGCTTGCGGATAGGCGTTCTCGCGGATGTGCAGCTGCCCGATGAGCAGCTTGACCTCGGGGATGAGCGGCGAGTCGGGCGCGTTGAGCATGAGCAGGTCGAGCGAGCGCGCCGCCTTGTCGTACTCCTTGCCCTTGATGCTGACCCACGCCGCTTCGTAGAGCGCGTCGTTGAACAGCTCGCTCTTGCTGCCGATCTTTCCGTACTCCGCGAGGGCGTTGGTGAACTGGCCGCGATCGTAATAGATGCGCGCCATCGCCATGTGAGCCAGCTCGGTGATCTTCTTCTGCGAGTCGGTCTTGGGCTGGCTCTTCAAGATCGTGCCGAAGGCCATCAGCCCTTCGGGCACGTGATCGCCGCCCATCGCGACGTTGGCCGCGCCGGCGAAGTAGAGCGAGTGGAAGTAGTAGACGTGGTCGGGCCCGATCGACTTCAACACCGCCAGCGCCTTGTCGTACTGCTGGCGGAAGAAGAAGTACTTGCCCTCGACGTACGGCACCGACGGCAGCCGCTTGCCGGGCGGGGTCTTGTCGAGCTTCTCGATGTAGCCGTCGACCGGCGAATAGTCGCCGGTGTGCAGCGACAGCTCGATGAGGCGCTGCAGCGACTCCTGGTAACGCTGATTCTGCGGCCCCTGCTCGACGATCTTTTCGAAGAAGCGGCGCGACGACAGGAAGTCGCGCTTCAGGTAGAGCGAATCGGCGAGGTAGTAGAGCGCCTCGGGATAAGCGGGCGAGCTGGGATACTTCTCGACGACGTCGAACAGGATGATCGACGCCGCTTCGTAGTTCTTCAGCTCGTAGAGCACCTGCGCGTCGATGAGGCGGCGGTCGGCGAGCTCCGGCCCCGGTGGCGGCGGCGGCTTCAAGTTGCGATCGAGGTCGCCGATGCGCGTGTCCAGCTCGATGACCCTGCCGCCGAGGTTGTCGATGTCGTCGGCGCGCGCCGGGCTGCCGAGCGCCATCGAGGCGCAGAGGCCGCCCGCGAGGATGACTCTCTTCATCCTACTTCTTCGCCGGCGCCGAAGACTTCGGCAGCGTGTCCTTGTCAGCGACGAGAGACTCGCGGAAATCGACCGCCGGGCGATCCTTGGGATCGGTGGTGACCGGATTGCCCTTCTCGAACCCGACGACCTTCATCTGCAGCTGCTTGCCTTCGGGCGCCGTGAAGGTGCGGCTCGACTTCGCCGTGAACTTGTACCCCTTGAGGTACGAGAACACGCCATAGCCGTTGCCCTGATAGACCATCTGCACCGAGAGCGTGTGATTGCCAGGCGTAATCGATCCGTTGAAGACCTCGATCTCTTTCTGGTCGGCCAGCTTGCCCGACTCGTCGACCTTGGAATAGATCTCCTGGCCGTCGAGCGCATAGACGTAGCGGATGGGCGTGTACATCGAGCCCATCTCGTTGCGCTGCGTGATGATGGCGCGCGCACCGGCGATGACGCCGTGGAGCACCGTCTCCTTGAGCAGGTTCAACCGCGCCTTGGAGCGGAAGATCTGCTCCTTGAGCTCGTTGACGCGCCGCTCGAGGTCGTGCAGCCGGATCGTGTAGGAGCCCTGCGACGTGGCAGGCGCTCCCTGTAGCGAATCGGGCTGAGCGGGTGCGGGCGTCGCCGCAGGAGCGGGCGCCGAGGGCGGCGCTCCCGGAGCAGCGGTTCCCGTCGCGGGCGCAGTGGTGGTAGTGGCGGATTTAGGCGCGTTGGCAGCAGTCGTCTTCTGATCGTCCGGACCTGCATAGACGCGAATCGGCAGCAGAAGAGCGGCGGCAGCCACCACGAAGGTCGTGCGCACGCGACACCTCATCTAATAATATGACGCTGTTCATACCACCCAGGGGGAGGGCGGTCAAACCGTCGGGCGGACGGCCTTCCAGACTTCTTCGAGCAATTCTCGAACGCCGACTCCGGTCGCGGCCGAGACGGCGTGCAGTGTGATCCCGCGCGCCGCGAAACGCTCGCGCCATTCCTCGTAGGCCTCACGCGTTTCCGTGATGTCCATCTTCGAAAGCGCCACGATCTGCGGGCGCTTCGCCATTTCTGGCGAGTAGCTCGCGAGCTCTTTGTTGATGACGTCGTAGTCATGCAACGGGTCACGGCCCGGCTCGGCCGACACCTCCATGAGGTGCACGAGGACCCGGGTTCGTTCAACGTGCCGCAAGAATCGATGGCCGAGGCCGTGGCCCTCGCTGGCGCCCTCGATGAGGCCGGGGATGTCGGCGAGGACGAAGCTGCGCGAACCGGAGAGGCCGACGACGCCGAGGTTCGGCGTCAGCGTCGTGAACGGGTAGTCGGCGATCTTCGGACGCGCGCGCGAGACCGCGGCGATGAAGGTGGACTTGCCGACGTTGGGATAGCCGAGCAGTCCGGCGTCGGCCAGGAGCTTGAGCTCGAGACGCAGCTGCCGCTCCTCGCCCGGGGTCCCCGGCTCCGCCTTGGACGGCGACTGATTGGTCGACGTGGCGAAGTGGATGTTGCCGCGACCGCCCTTGCCGCCCTGCGCCGCCACGAAGCGCTCGCCGGTGGTGGCCATGTCGGCGACGAGCTCTCCCGAGCTGGCGTCGTAGACCACGGTTCCGACGGGAACCCGCACGACGACGTCGGGCGCGCCGGCGCCGTACTTGTCGCGCCCCGCGCCGGGTGCGCCGCTGCCGGCTTTGTAATATCTCTGGTAGCGCAGGTCGAGAAGCGTCGAGAGCTGGTCGTCAGCGACGAGGATGACGCTGCCGCCGTCACCGCCGTCGCCACCCGAGGGGCCGCCGCGTGGCACGAACGGCTCGCGACGGAACGTAGCTTTGCCGTCGCCGCCGTTGCCAGCGTGGACGTCGATGACGCATTCGTCGATGAATTGCATGGGAAGGGCTGACAGCCAACAGCCAACAGCTGACAGTACAAGCCGGAAGCTGAAAAGGTGCTAGGCGGCGGGCGAAGGAGCGGCGGCGCCGGCGGCAGCGGCGACGACGGGCTTGACGCTGCAGCGACGACGCTCGGTGCCGCGAACCTTGAACGCCCGGTACTCGACCACGCCGTCGACGAGCGCGAAGATCGTGAAGTCGCGTCCGAGGCCGACGTTCTCACCCGGGTGGATGACGGTGCCGACCTGGCGAACCAGGATGCTGCCCGCGCGGACAACCTCGCCGCCGAAGCGCTTGACGCCGCGCATCTTCGGGTTGGAGTCGCGACCGTTGCGCGATGCGCCCTGACCTTTTTTATGAGCCATCTGGGTTACCCGATCCCGGTGATCTTCACCGCGGTGAAGAGCTGGCGATGACCCGTCTTGCGACGGTAGCCCTTGCGGCGGCGATATTTGTAAATGAGAAGCTTCTCCCCACGACCGACGGGGATCTGCACCTCGCCGGTCACGGTGACGCCCGGCAGGGTGGGAGCGCCAACCTTGACGTCGGTGCCGTCCGCGACCATGAGAACCTGGTCGAAGGTCACCGCGCCCTTTTCGGTCGCGCCTTCCAACTTCTCGACTTTAATGGTTTCGCCGGGCTGAACCCGGTACTGCTTACCACCTGTAGCGATCACGGCGTACATGACGGATCTACCTCGTAGAAACAGAAGAGGGGCGAAGTCTACAAACTTCCTTCGCCTTGTCAACTACTAGTGTGGACGACGCGCGCGGCGGCGCCACAGCGCCAGGGCGGCCGCGGCACACGCCAGCCACAAGGCTCCCGCGGTCGAGCCCGAGGAGCCTGACATCTCGCAGCCATGCGCGCTCGTCGGCGGGGTGGCCGGCGGCATCTGCGGATTATCACCCGCGACCCCAAGGTCGGGGGGCGCCGGGCAGCCGCACGCCCCGCTCATGCAGGTTGCGCCCGCCTGGTCCGGGCAGCTCATCTCGGTGCACGGCGTGCCGTCGGGAACCGGGCTGCCCGAGCAGGTGCCATCGGCCGCGCAGGCCTCGTTGGCTACGCACGACGACCCCGTCGAGCACGTGGTGCCCGCCGGAGCGTTGGTCTCGTCGCAACCGCCGGTCGTCTGATTGCACGTGACCTGCTTGCAGGCACCGGACGGAGTGCAGCTCTTGCCGGTACCGACGCACGCGCCGTTCTGGCAGGTCGGGTTCTGCAGGCACTTGTCGGCCGCCGCGCAGCTCGATCCGTTCGGCTTGTTCTGCGCCGCGCACTGTCCGTTCGCCGAATCGCACACGCCGACCACGCACGGCCCGTTCAGCGACGAGCAATCCTTCGGCGTGCCGCTGCAATTGCCGGCGTTGCAGCTACCCGCGGTGGAGCAGCCGTTGCCACCGCAGCTGCCACCGGTGAGCGGGTTCGACACGCAATTTCCCGTCGCCGGGTCGCACTGCACCATCGTCTGGCACTCCTGCTGAACGCAGACGACGGCCGCGTCGGCAGCACAAGCGCCTGCCTTGCACGTCTTGGGATGACACTTGTCGCTGTTGCACGATAGCCCGTCGTGCGGCGTGACGGTGCAGGTCGCGGTGCCGTTGCACACGCGGTCGGCGCAGAGGTCGCTCGCGCAGCTCACGGCGGTGCCGGCGCAAACGCCGTTGGCGCCGCAGACGTCGGTGTACGTGCAGGCGTTGCCGTCACTGCAGGCGGCGCCCGTCTTCGGCGTCACCGCGCAGGCCGAGGTGCCATTGCACGTCCGCGTGTTGCATTGATCGCTGGTGCAGGTGATCGCCGTGCCGACGCAGGCGCCGGCGGACGTGCACGTGTCGCTATAGCTGCATGCGTTGCCGTCGCTGCAGGCAGTTCCCGTCTTCGGCGTCACAGCGCAGGTCGCCGTGCCGTTACACGTACGCGTGTTGCACTGGTCGCTGGTGCAGGTGATCGCGGTGCCGCCGACGCAGCTGCCGGAGCTGTTGCACGTCTCGCCGTAGGTGCAGCTGTCGCCGTCGCTGCAGGCGGTGCCCGTATTGGGCGTGACGGTGCACGCCGCCGTGCCGTTGCACGTGCGCGTGTTGCATTGATCGCTCGTGCAGGTGATCGCCGTGCCGCCGCAGACGCCCGAGGCCGAGCAGATGTCGCCGAAAGTGCAGGAGTTGCCGTCGCTGCAGCTCGCTCCCGTGTTCGGCGTGACCGTGCAGCTCGAGGTCCCGTTGCACGATCGTGTGTTGCACTGGTCGTTGGTGCACGAGATCGCCGTGCCGCTGCCGCAGTTGCCGTTGGCGTCGCAGGTCTCGTTGTAGGTGCAGGCGTTGCCGTCGCTGCAGCTGGTGCCCGTGTTGACCGTGACGGAGCAGCTCGACGTGCCGTTGCAGGAGCGCGTGGTGCACTGATCGCTGACGCAGGAGATGGCCGTGCCTTGGTTGCAATTTCCGGCGCCGTCGCACTTGTCGTTGTAGGTGCAGACGTTGCCGTCGTTGCAGACGCTGCCGCTAGCCTTGGGACTCGACGTCGCCTCGCAGAGATTGTTGTTCACGTTGCACGCGATGGTGAAGCAGCCGGTTCCCTGACCGCAAAGCTTCTGCTTTGCGACACAGAGGCAGTTGGTGCACGAGAAGGTCTGGCAGTTCGCCGGTGCGCCGCAGTCGGCGGCGGTCGAGCACTCGCACGACGTCGTGCTGGCGCAACCGCTGACGGGACACGCGTCAGGATCAGGGCTTGGAGCTGCGACGATCCCTTGCGGAACCGCCGCCGGCTTGATCGGTTGATCGCAACCGACGATCGCCAAGAAGCACGCAGCGACAAAAAATCCCCAAGCCCCCCAGAACTTCATTGCGCTAATCTATACAGAAGGGGGGTCGTAAGTGCTGTGAGGTTGGCCACGCAAACGAACAGATGTCCGAGCGGGTCTTAACGCGCGAGTTCTGGTTCGGCGACGTCGATGCGCGCGTCCTCGCGCTGTTCCGCATCGGCCTCGGCGCTACGCTCTTCACGGACCTCCTCGACCGCCTGCGCGATCTCCACGCCTTCTACACCGAGGGTGGCGTAATGCCTTTGGCATTCGCGTATTTGACCGGTGGTCACTGGTCGCTGCTACAGCTCTCCGGCAGCGACCACTTCGTAGTCGCGTTCTTCCTGTTGGCGCTGGTCGCGACCGCCGCCATGACCGTCGGGCTCTTCTCCCGTGCCGCGACGATCGCGACCTGGGTCGTGACGGTCTCGATCCAGCACCGCAATCTCTCCGTGTGCGACAGCGGCGACACGGTCCTCCGCGTCATGTGCTTCTGGGCGATGTTCGCCGACCTCGGCGCCCGCTTCAGCCTCGATGTGCGCCTCGGGCGGCGGCCCTTGCGACGCTTCGTCGCCGCGGCGCCACTGAGGCTGATGCAGGCACAGCTGGCCGCGATCTATCTCTACGCCGCCGCCACCAAGGTCGGGCCGAGCTGGTGGGACGGAACGGCCGTTCTGCGCGCAGTGCAGAACAGCGACTTCGCCCGGCCGCTCGGGCTCGTCGTGGCGCGGTTTCCCCGGCTCTGTGCGTTCTTCGACCACGCGACGCTGGCGACCGAGTGGACCCTGCCGCTGCTCATCTTCAGCCCGTGGCAGCTGCGGCGGGCCCGGATCGTCGCCATCGTGGCGGCGCTGGCGCTCCATGTAGGGATCGCCCTCACCATGCGCATCGGCGTGTTCTCCGTGATCATGCCGGTCTGCATGATCCTGCTGGCACCGGTGGCGGCGGCGCCGCCGGCACCAGAGACGACCTGGCGGCGCGTCGGGCTGAGCCTCGGGATCGCGCAGCTCATCCTTGCCGGCGTCGAGCAGCACGGCAATTACTTCGAGGCCGAGAGCCGGCCGAATCCGGTGCTCGCCGCCGAGGTCTCGGCCGTGGCGCTGTGGCAGAACTGGAGCATGTTCGCGCCGGAGCCCCCGGCCTACTTCTTCCGATGGCAAGCGCCGGGCGAGCTCAGCGACGGCAGCCCTGTCGAAGCGCTGTCTCGCGTCGCGCCGCACATGCTCCCGGAGCCGGGCTGGCGGTATAGCCGCTGGTACAAGCTGCGACAGAATCTCGAAGACCAGTCGCGCGCGCGGTTGCTCGCGTTCGGCCAATACGTGTGCCGGCGTCACAACGAGGCCACTGCCGCCGAGCGCCTCGCGCGATTCACCCTGGTGCTCGAGCGCCGACCGATGCCGGTGCGCGGCGCGCACAGCCGACAGCTCCAGCGACTCGAGTCGCTGCAACAACGGTGTCTCGACGCGCCACCCGGCGGGGCGTTATAGTACGCGACGGACATGCGCAACTGGATCGTCGCTCTCATCGTTTCGTATTCGGTCATCTCCGTCGCTGCACCGCTGACTCCCGAGCAGCGGGAGCAGGCGCGTCAACACTACGACTCGGCCAGCCGTAAGTTCGACGTCGGCCGATTCGACGACGCGGCGACGGAGTTTCAGGCGGTCTATGAGCTGACCGGCGATCCGTCGCTGCTGTTCAACATCGCGCAGTCTTTCCGGCAGGCGCAGAAATACGACAAGGCGCTGCTGTTCTACAGGAGCTATCTCAACAAGCTGCCGGACGCGGGCAACCGGCTCGCCGTCGAGAAGCGCATCGGCGAGATCAACGAGATCCTGGAGAAGCAGAAGAGCGTCAGCGAGGCGCCGCCGCAGGGCACGATCAAGCCGCCCGCAGAGGACAAGCCGAGCCAGGAGAGCGTGCCGCCGAACAGGGAGACGCCGCCCGCCGCGCCCATGGAGCCGCCCCGGCCGCCGCCTCCGGCGCTGCGCTACACCGGCATCGCGCTGGGCGGGCTGGCCGTCGCAGCGCTGGGCGCCGGCATCGCGATGTCGGTCCTGGCGTCGAACGCGTCGAACGATCTGCATCGCGCCGCCAAGGCCGGCAGCACCGTGTTTTCGCCCGACCTGCAGACGAAGGAGAGCAACGGCCGTACCTATGACACCGTCGCCATCGCCGCCTACGTCGTCGCCGGCGTGGCCGCGGCTGCCAGTGGCGTGACGCTGTATCTCGGCTATCGCAAGCCGCGCGAGCGACGGGTCGCGGTGGTGCCGGTGATCGCGCCCGGCCTGGCGGGCGTCGCCGTCGGAGGTGCGTTTTGAGCCGCTCGCTCGCGTTCGTCGCCGTGCTGCTGTCGACGGCAGGCTGCTTCCACCCCGACGTCGCCGACGGTGACTTCGTGTGCGGCGCCGGCGGCCTCTGTCCGTCGGGCTTCTCCTGCGGCGGAGATCATTTCTGCCGGCGCATGGCCGTGGGCGCCAGCGACATGAGCGGTGGTGCCTTCGCCGGCGACGGCACGCTCGGCGCCTTCGATCTGACCGGTATGAGCGGGCTCGTCGAATGCAATACGGAGAACGGCGAGATCAAGCTCACGCCGTCGGGCGGAACGGCGATGATCGTCGTGGCCGCCGGACAAGCAGGCTTTCAGCACCTGTCGCAAACGAGGGCGGGAGCGCCCGCGGTCGGATTGTGGAACTTCACCAGCGTCCTGATCCCGAAGTCGATCACCGTGCGGCCGCAGTCGGCGTCGAAGAGCATCTTTGCGCTGGCTTCGACGACGACGATGAGCATCGCCGGCACGCTCGACTGGCGCAGCTTCGGCGGATTCGGTGGGCTGGCAGCGACCGCCGGCGATGATCGCATGCAGATGGTGAGCGGCGGTGGGCTGGCCGGCACCGGCGCGTCCGGCGGCGGCGGCGGCGGCCATCGCGATGACGGCAAGCCGGGCGCGCCTGCCCCCAACGGCGGCGGCGGCGGCATGACGTACGGGACGCCCGCG
>JAQBQH010000181.1 GCA_028287105.1 Myxococcales bacterium | reverse complement strand
GCCCGGGTGGCCGCACACCGACGCCATGTCCTTGACCAGCGTCATGTCCTTCGCCGTCGTGCCGGTGCCGGTGTTGTCGCCGCCGCAGCCCACCGCTGCTGCCGACAAGAGGAGCGCGCTCATCAGTATCGCGGCTGCTCGCATCAGAAGGTGCCCCAGTGGCCGGCGTCGCAGGCGAGGTTGCCGGAGTTGCCCGCGTCGACGAACTGCGCGAAGGCGACGCACATCTCGAGGCCGAAGGTGAGGTCGGTCGACTTCGTGTTGTCATATTCGCAGTGCACGTGGAGCTTGTCGCCGGCGGCGAAGGTCAACGGGGCCGTCGGGTCGCGCCTCAGCTCCGGCGGATGGAACATGTAGGCCGGCGTCCACTCGACGTCGAAGAGCGGCTCGACGACGCCGTCGGAGACGGGGATCCGCTCGACGACGATGCGGCTGCCCCATTCGTGCATGTGTGGGATGAGATACCAGGCGTCGAATGCGCGCGGCATCGTGCAGTTGATGTCCATGGCCGACTTGCCCGGCGGCAGCCGGAGCGCAGTATCGACGACGGCGAACGAGCCCGACTGCACGTACTGCTTGCCCGGCTCGGCGACGAAGATGTTCATCGCCGACTGCGCATCGCGCGGCGCCCCGGTGGCGTTGATGTAGTGGTGATTGAGGACGATCTGCGCGCCGGCCGGCACGCGATAGACCAGGTTGCCGGGCGCTTCGTTCTTGCCCGACTGCCCTTCGGCGCCGGAGGCGGCGCTGAAGCGGAAGGTGCTCATGTCGTCGTCGGTGCAGCGGCGCGTGGTGCCTGGCTCCTCATGCTTCGCCGTAGAGAAGAGGATGACGTGATGGCCGCCGACCGTCTGAAAGCCCTGCACCGCGCGGACGTCGATGTCGTGTTCGGCGACCAGGTCTGTCCACGTGCAGTACTCGGTGTCGGCGCCGGGCACGAGGCCGCGCACGATCGGAAGAATCACTTGGTAGCCACCGGGCGGCTTCGCCTCGAGCTGCAGATCAGGGAGCGTCTCGACCGTTGGCGCCGACGAGGAAGACGAACAGCCTGCGACCAACGTCAGCACGAGCGCAAAGCGGCGCATTCAGGGACCTCCGAGTAGAGTAAGTGTCGTACTCGCACCGACGGGGGACAATCGGGTGATCCAGTGGATCCTCAATGATCCACTGGTTGGACCGCGAGGCTAATCGTCGTCGTGCACCAGCTTGGTGCCGCAACCGGGGCAGCGGACCGCCAGGGTCTTGCCGCCGCAGCCGGGACAGCGACGGGGCTCGGGCTCTTCCTCGCGCCACTTCTTTTTCACCGGCGGCTTCGCAACCGGCTTCGCGGCCGTGGGAGGCACTTCGGGCGCGTCTGGTTTGGTAGGCGCGACGACCGGTTTCGGCGTCTGAAACAGCTCGGCAGGCGGGCGAATCACGTTCGCTCGCTCCCCGCGTGCCACTCGCGCCGCGGGCGTATCGCCCATTGGCTCGCCGCACTCGAGGCAGAGATCCGAGCCGTCCTCGACCACCGCGCCGCACCCTGGACACTTCATGTCCCCCCCTACAGCTCCACGCGGCCGAGCCGCGCGCGCACGTACGCCGCATCGATGGTGACGCTGTCGCCCCGACGTTCGGGCGCCTCGAACATCAGATCCTGGCACACCTCTTCGACGATGCCGCGCAGCCCGCGCGCGCCGACGCGCCGTGCCACGGCGAAGCGCACGATCTCGCGCATGGCGTCGTCGGCGAAGTCGAGCGTGACGTCGTCGGCCGCGAGCAGCGCCTGATACTCCTTCACGAGCGAATCGGGCGGCCCCGACAGGACGTCCACCAGCTGCGCCTCGTCGAGCGGATCGAGCTGCACGATCACCGGCAGCCGCCCGAGCAGCTCCGGCAGCATGCCGTAGTCGGACAGCTCCTTGCCGCCGATACGCTTCCGCTTCTCCGGTTTGCCGTCGCCGGCGCCCAGCATGCCGATGGTCTTCTCGCCGTCGCCGTACATCGACAGATCGCTGAAGGTGCCGGCGGCGATGAACAGGATGTCGCTGGTGTCGACCTGCACGAAGTCGTGCTTGTTCCAATGTTGGGTGACGTTGAGCGGCACGAAGATCTCGCGCCCCTCGAGCAGCTTCAACAGCGACTGCTGCACGCCCTCGCCGCCGATGTCGCGCGAGCCGGCGCCGTTGCGCGCGCCCTGCGAGCGGCGCGCGATCTTGTCGATCTCGTCGATGAAGACGATGCCGCGCTGGGTCTCCTCGATCGAGTGGCCGCTCTTGAAGAGGAGCTCCGCGACCATGACCTCGACGTCTTTGCCGTAGTAGCCGGCCTCGGTGTACTCGGTCGCGTCGGCGACGATGAACGGCACCTTCATGCAGTCGGCGAGGTTGCGCGCGATGTGGGTCTTGCCGCAGCCGGTGGGGCCGATGAGCAGGAGGTTCGACTTCTTGATCAGCCGCCGCCCCTTCGGCTGCGCGCAGCGCTTCAGGTGGTTGTAGGCGGCGATGGCGACGGCGCGCTTGGCGCGCTCTTGGCCGATCACGTGCGCGTCGAGGTAGCTGTAGATCTCGCGCGGCGTCAGCGACGGGCGCGCGCTGGCGTTGCCCGGGGCGGCCACGGCGCGCTTGCTCATCGGCTCACCAAAAGAGCGCTCATCGGTTGCAAATTTTATCACGTCATCCAAAAGTACGCGTCATGCTGGCGATCCCACTCTTCGCGACGCTGCTCAGCTTCACCTCGTTCAAGCTCGACAACGGGCTCACCGTGCTGGTGCATGAAGACCACACGGTGCCAGTCGTCGCTGTCGACGTCTGGTATCACGTCGGCTCGCGCGACGAGGTGAAGGGCAAGACCGGCTTCGCGCACCTGTTCGAGCACATGATGTTCCAGGGCTCGGCGCACGTCGCCGACAAGCAGCACTTCAAGTACGTGCAGGAGGCAGGCGGCTGGGGCAATGGCACCACCAACACCGACCGCACCAACTACTTCGAGGTGCTGCCGTCGAGCTTTTTGGAGCTCGGTCTGTGGCTCGAGGCCGATCGCATGGGCTTCTTGCTGGCGACGCTGACGCAGGAGAAGCTCGACAACCAGCGTGACGTCGTGCGCAACGAGAAGCGGCAGAACTACGACAATCGCCCCTACGGCCTCGCGCCCAAGGCGATCTTCGAGAATCTCTATCCGCCCGAGCACCCGTATCACCACCTGACCATCGGGGAGCACGAGGATCTCGAGCAGGCGTCGCTCGACGACGTCAAGGCGTTCTTCAAGAAGTATTACGCGCCGTCGAACGCGTCGATCGCCATCGCCGGCGACGTCGACGCCGCGACGGTGAAGAAGCTGTGCGAGAAATACTTCGGTCCGCTGCCGTCGCTGCCGCCGCCCGATCGCGCGCGCAAGGCGCCGCCGCAGCCGGTGCTCAAAGCGGAGAAGCGCGTGCAGCTCGAGGATCGCGTGACGCTCGAGCGCGTCTACATCACGTGGCCATCGCCGCCGATGTTCGCGCCCGGCGACGCGGAGCTCGATCTGCTGGCGGCGACGCTGGGCTCGAAGTCGGGGCGGCTCTACAAGCGGCTCGTCTACGAGGCGCGGCTGGCGCAGGTGGTCGAGGTGGCGCAGTCGTCGGCGCCGCTGTCGTCGCAGTGGGAGGTGGTCGTCACCTTGAAGCCGGGGCACACCGCGGCCGAGGTGCTCCCCATCGTCGACGAGGAGATCGCGCGCGCGCGCAAGGAGCCGCTGACGGCGTTGGAGATCGAGAAGGCCAAGAACGAATTCGAGTCGAGCTTCTTGTATCGATTGATGTCGGTGGGCGGGTTCAACGGCCGCGCGGATCAGCTCAACATGTACGCCTACTACGCCGGCGATCCGGCGTTCCTCGACAAGGACATCGAGCGCTACCGCGCCGTCGCTGCCGACGGGATCCAGAGCTGGGCGCAGAAGACGCTCGGGCCGGGGCGGCTGGTGGTCACGGTCTCGCCGAAGAAGAAGAAGGAGTCCAAGTGATGCGTCGCGCAGTGATGGCCCTGGCGTTCGTTCTGTCGTGCGCCCACATCCCGCCGGCGTCGACGGACAATTTGCCGTCGCCGTGGCCCGAGTCGCGCGCGCACGCGGGCAGTCCGCCGTCGGGCGGAACGGGTCCGGTGCAGCGGACGCCGGGGGGTGCGGTGATCAAGCAGGGCACGCCGCCGCCGGTGGTGCCGCTCGGAAAGCCGGGCGCCGCCCCGACGCAGCCCGCGCAACCGACAGCGCCGACGCCGCCGACAGCGCCGACGCCGCCGATCGATCAGCCCAAGATCAATGACACGTTCGATCGTGCAAAGGCGCCTGCGTCGAGCGGAGCGACGAAGCTCGATCTGCCCGTGCCGGTCCGGCGCAAGCTCAAGAACGGCACCGCGGTCTTGATCGTCGAGCGCCATCAGCTGCCGCTGGCATCGATCGTCATCGCCTGGCCGACCGGCGTCGCCGACGAGCCGCCCGCGCTGGCCGGCATCGCGGGGTTGACCGCCGACATGCTCGACGAAGGCGCCGGCAAGCTCGGGCCGCTCGAGCTGGCGGACGCGGTGCAACGTCTCGGCGCGCAGCTGCGCACGGGCGCCGGCTGGGACGACACCACCGTCGCCATGACGACGCTGACGCGCGCGCTCGATCAGCTCCTGCCGATCGCCGCCGACATCGTGATGCGCCCGACCTTCGCCGACAAGGAGATCGAGCGCGTGCGCGCCGATCGCCTGACCGCGCTCCTGCAGCAGCGCGACGTGCCGGCGGCGATCTCGAGCGATACGCTGGCGCGCGTCGTCTACGGCGACAAGGCGCGCTTCGGGTTGCCGACGCTCGGCACCGAGAAGAGCCTTCAGGCGCTCGGCCGCGCCGACGTGGTCAAGTGGCAGAAGGAGCGGCTCCGTCCCGACCTCGCGACCGTCATCGTCGTCGGTGACGTGCAGCCGGACGACATCGTCAAGCGTCTCGACGCCGCGTTCGCCGGCTGGACGTCGCGGACGAAGACGAAGCTGCGTCATCCGCCCGCGGCCCTGCCGCCGTCGAGCCGCAAGGTGGTCATCGTCGACCGTCCCGGCGCCGTTCAGACGGAGATGCGCCTCGGGCTGCCCGGCGCACCGCGCTCGTCGAAGGACTTCTTCCCCTGCCTCGTCGCCAACGCCATCCTCGGCGGCCAATTCACGAGCCGCCTCAACCTCAACCTGCGCGAGAAGCACGGCTACACCTACGGCGCGCGCACCGAGTTCTCGTTCCGTCGCGAGGGCGGTCCGTTCGTCGCCGGTGCGCCGGTCAAGAGCGGCGTCACCGAGCCGTCGCTGAAAGAGACGCTCGGCGAGCTGGCGCGCATCCGCGAGACCGACGTGCCCGCCGACGAGCTGCGGCTGGCCAAGGACCTCCTGGCCCGCGCGCTCGCGCGCAGCTTCGAGACGCCGCCGGAGGTCGCCGGCGCGCTGGTGCTTCAGGTGGTCGAAGGGCTGCCCGACGACTACTACCGGACCTACGGCGCCAGGATCGAAAAGGTTGGCGCCGCCGACGTGAAGCGCGCGGCGACGAAGTGGATCGACCCGACCAAGATGGCCATCGTCCTCGTCGGCGACGAGAAGACCATCGGCGAGGGCGTCAAGACCATGGTCGGCGACTACGAGCGCCGCGGCGTCGACGGGGCGCCGCTGGCGAAGTCCGGCGACGGCACCGACGGTACGGCGCGGTAGAAGAGCCCGCTGACGGCGCCGACGGTCGTCGCGCGGAGGCGCCGACGGTCGTCGCGCGGATGTGATACGCTAGCGGCGGGGATGCGCCTGTCGACAGCGATGCGGCTGTGCGCCGCGGTGGCGGTGTGGATCGCGGTCGCGGGTCCGGCGCGTGCCGATTCCGAGGTCGAGACGCGCGCGCGCGGCCACTACGAGATCGGCCTCGGCCTCTACCGGCTCGGCGACTACCGCGCGGCGCTGAAGGAATTCGCCGCCGGCTACGCGCTGGTACCCAAAGCCGGTTTCCTCCTCAACCTCGGCCAGACCTACCGCAAGCTGGGCCAGCTGCGCGATGCGCGCGACAAGTACCGCCAGTTTCTGACCGCCGTGCCCGCAGGCGATCCGCAGCGGCCGCAGGCGGAGAAGGTGCTCTCCGAGATCGAGGAGACCCTCCAGACGCAGCCGCAGCTCCCCGACCCGCCGCCGCCGCCGCCCGCCGAGCCAACCGCGACGACGACGACGACGACGACCGCCGCGCCGGCTCCCGCTGTCGTCGCCGAGCGTGCGACGCCCACGCGGCAGAAGAAGCGGCTCCGCCTCGGCGGCATCGTGCTGGCGGTGGCCGGCGTCGGTCTGGTGGGCGGCGGCATCGGCACCAGCGTCCTCGCCAACGGCGCGGTCAACGACCTGAACAAGCTCGACCAGACGGGCGGCGCCTTCGATCCCTCCAAGGACGACGCCTACAAGCTCGACCGCACCCTCTCGGCCGTCTTCTTCGGCGTCGGCGGCGCCCTCGTGGCCACCGGCATCGTCCTCGTCATCGTGGCCTCCCGATGACCCGACGAATCGAAGCAGTCGCGCGTTTCGGCCTATTGGCGTGCCTGGTCGCAGTGGCCGGTGCCTGCAGCTTGCCCACGTACGGCGACGGCCGGCTGCAATGCGCGTCCGTAGGGCGGGCCTGCCCCGACGACTTCTATTGCTCCGCCGCGGATCAGCGATGCTGGCGGACCGGCAGCGGGCCAGACCTCGCCCCGGAGCCGACGAGCGACCTGGCCACATCGTCGACCGATCTGGCCGGTGCAGATCTGGGCGTTCCCGCATCGCTGTGCCCCGTCGGCGTCAAGCTGTGCGATGGCTTCGAAGCGGCGACGTTGGACGCCAGGTGGCAAAAGGGCCAGTCGTCGGGAGTCGTCGCCCTGGACACGACGCGATCCTATCGCGGTCAGTCTTCGGTTCACGTCCACACCAATGCCGTCGCGGCCGGGTTGAACGACGTCGATGCAACCATCGTCGCGTCCACGCCGTTGCCCCTCACCGGCACCGTGTACACACGAGTATGGCTGTACTTGAAGACACCGCAGCCCGCGACGACGGGGCAGATCGTGAACTTCCTCGACAGCAACATGGGCGGCATGTCGTACGTCGTCGAGAGCGGCGGAAAGCCCGGAATCAATGACTACGCCGCGCCAGTGTCCTACGCCGCATCGTCGACCACCACGGTGCCGTTCGATCGTTGGACCTGTTTGCAGATGCAAATTGCACAAACGGGCGCGACCGGAAACATCTCCATCTCCGTCGACGGGACGCTGGTCGCAGACGCCATGCTCACGGGCGCCACCACCCCGGCGCTGACCCGCGTCGCGTTTGGGTTGGACTACTACCAGCCGCCGGCAATCGCCGCGCAAGACGCCTGGATCGACGAAATCATCGTCGACGACAAGCCGATCAGCTGCAGCGACTAGCGGCGGAAGTCGGTGAGCTGAAGGTGTGCGCGTCTCTTAGCTGAGGTGTGCGCGGAGGGCGAGTTGGTAGACGTCGCTGGGGTCCACTTCGTCGCCGATCACGCCTTCGAGGGCGGCGCGCAGCTGGTTGCGCGCTTCGTGGATGCGCCAACCGACGGTGCCGGGCGAGCAGCCGAGGACGGCCGCCGCCTCCTCGTGCGCGAGGCCCTGCAGCGCGACCAGGACGACGGTCGAGCGCAGCGTCGGCGAGAGCGCGTCGAGCGCGGTGACCAGCTTGGCGTAGGTCTGACGCAGCTCGGCCGCGCGTCGCGGATCGCCGTAGGCGTCGACGGCGACGGCGGCCTGCACGCGCGGATCATCGAGACCGCTGGTGCGCCGGCGCGCGGTGTCGCGGCGGGCGTTGAGCGCGCGGTTGACCGCGATGCGGTAGAGCCAGGTGAAGAACTCGGAGCGGCCGGCGAATCCGCTCAGGCGCTGATAGGCGCGCGTGAACACATCCTGCGTGATGTCGTCGGCCTCCGACCGCGAGCCGGTCAGGTGCAGCGTCAGCGCATAGATGCGGGCGCGATAGCGCCGCACCAGATCGTCGAACGCGCCGCGATCACCTGCTTGCGCGCGCCTGACGAGCTTGTCCGTCTTGTCGCCGGGACCAAACGACATCTGCATTCGACACCCGACCAAGCGGGGCCTTGGCTGTTTGTACGCGCGAGGTTGGCCGAACGATCTGAGCTGGCGAGAGATTCGTACGTAGTACTAGGTAAGCGCGCTCACGATGGCGCGGCAGACGGCGGCCACGCCTGCGACGCGCGGGACGTCGGGGTATTGACCGTCGTAGTGGGCGAAGGGATCGATCAGCGCCACGCGCACGCCCGCCGCGCGCGCACCGACGACATCGGTGGCGAAGGTGTCGCCGAGATGCAGCGCGTCGCGCGCCGCCACGCCCGCCCGCTCGAGCGCGATCTGGAAGATGCGCGGATCCGGCTTTTCTACGCCGGCCACATGACTGTCGATGACGAGGTCGAACTCGCCCGCCAGCCCGAGCTGCGCGAACAGCACCTCGAGCTGTCCCTCGGAATTCGACACCACCACCACCGGCACGCCGGCCTTGCGTAACGCCCGCACACCGTCGACGAGACCGTCGGGCACCGTGCGCCACAAGTTGAAGCGCCGGTGCTCGCGCCACAACGCGCGCGCGCACTCCGCCGCCGTCGCGTCATCGACGCCGGTGCCCAGCTGCACCATGGTCGCCATGAACGCGCCCCACGCCGGCGTGATGTCGGCGTCGGGCAACGGCGGCAATAGCGTGCCCAGGTCGAGCCGCCGCTTCGACAGCCCCTCGGCGCGCTCGAGCGCACGATCATCGACCGCCCGCGCCAACGCCGAGGCCACGATTTCGGCGCAGGCGCGGTGGTCGAGGAAAACAATGGTGTTGCCGGCGTCGAGGCTGAGCAGCCTCACGCCCGCGGCGACGTCGTCGACGTCGCCGCTCGGACCGGATCGACTACCGCTCACGCCCGCGGAATGTCGCTCGTCGCTTTCGACTTCTTCGCCGGCGTGCTGGATCCGTTCGCCGCCGCCGTCGCGCCACCCTCGGCGTCGGGGCTCGGGCGCGGAGCCCGGTCGTCGGCCACGCGGCGGATGCCATGCTTCTCCAGCACCGCCAGCTCGATCTGATTGGCGACTTCCGGATTGGCCTTCAAGAACTCCTTGGCGTTCTCGCGACCCTGCCCGATGCGCTCGCCCTTCCAGGCGAACCACGCACCCGACTTCTCGACGACATTGATGTCGCCCGACCCGAGGTCGAGGATGTCGCCCTCTTTGCTGATGCCCTCGCCGTACATGATGTCGAACTCGACCTCACGGAACGGCGGCGCCAGCTTGTTCTTGACCACCTTCACCTTGGTACGGTTGCCGATGACCTTCTCGGCCTGCTTGATGGCGCCGATACGACGGATGTCGAGGCGCACCGACGCGTAGAACTTGAGCGCGTTGCCGCCCGTGGTGGTCTCGGGATTGCCGAACATGACGCCAATCTTCATGCGGATCTGATTGATGAAGATGACCATCGTGTGCGACTTCGAGATCGTGCCGGTCAGCTTGCGCAGCGCCTGCGACATGAGCCGCGCCTGCAGACCCATGTGCGAATCGCCCATCTCGCCTTCGATTTCGGCCTTCGGCACGAGCGCCGCGACCGAGTCGACGACGATGACGTCGATGGCGTTCGACCGCACCAACATGTCGGCGATCTCGAGCGCCTGCTCGCCGCAGTCCGGCTGCGACACGAGCAGATCCTCGGTCTGCACGCCGAGCTTGCGCGCATAGGTCACGTCGAGCGCATGCTCGGCGTCGATGAACGCGCAGATGCCGCCGCGCTTCTGCGCCTCGGCGATGACGTGCAGCGTGAGCGTCGTCTTGCCCGACGACTCCGGCCCGTAGATCTCCACGACGCGCCCCTTGGGCAGCCCGCCGACCCCGAGCGCGATGTCGAGCGCCAGCGATCCCGTCGGGATGACCTGCACCTCGGGCGGCTTCTCGTCGGCACCGAGGCGCATGATGCTGCCCTTGCCGAACTGCTTCTCGATGCCGCCAACCGCCAACTCGACGGCGGCGTCGCGTCCCGATCGCGACGTGGCGCTTGCGGGCTTCTCGTCCTTCATCCTCGCTCCTTGTTTCCCAGGGGGACCCGCGCTCGCGCGACGTACTCGGCGCCGGCCGAGCGGGTCCTCGATTCATAGACGACGATTTCCGACAGCGGCGAGCTACCCATCGCCGCATCGCTCTTCCACAGCTCGGCGGCCGCAGTGCCGCCCGATTCCTTGACGCGCCCGACGGTGACGTGGGGGTGGAAGGCGCGCTCTTCCTTCTCGAAGCCGAGCTCAACCATGGCCGCTTCGATCTCACGCTGCAAGGCGGAAAGCGCCTGCGGCGCCTGCACGCCCGCCCACAACACGTTCGGCTTCGTCAGCGACGGGAACGCCCCCACGCCGACGGCGCGCGCCTCGATCGGCTGATGCCGCGCCGCCACCCGCCCGCAGGCCCCCGTCACGCCCTCGACCAGCTCCTCGCCAATCGACCCGATGAACCGCAGCGTCAGATGCAGGTTCGCCGCCGGCACCCAGGCCACCCGATACCCGGCCTCGTGCATGGCCGGCTTGAGCCGTTCGACCTCCTCGGCGATCTTCCGCGTCACCGCCACGGAGAAGTTGAGCGCGAGGAAGATACGGGGCATTTGTTCAGTACCTTAAAACGGGCGTTCGGACCCGTCAAGCATTTGTCGTAGGATTCGCGCATGCGCTTCTGCTTCGTGGGGTTGCTCGTGCTGGCACTCTCCGCATGTCGCACGCCCCCGCTCGATTACGACGGCGGCGCCCCGCCCGGCTCCGATCTCGCGGGCACCGATCTCCGCTTTGGCGGCACCGACCTGGCGCAGCCGCGCGATCTCTCCGGCTCGCCGATCAGCTGCTGCGGCGTCCCGGGCAATCCCGGCAACGAAAAGGGCGTCGGCAAGTTCTGCGCGAGCTCGCTCGACTGCACCGGCCGCCCCGCCAACATCTGCTCGTCGACGTTTTCGATGCAGCTCCACTTCTGCACCAAGGCCTGTCAGAAGACGGTCCCGAACGACTGCGGCTCCGGCGCGACCTGCCAGTGCGCCGGCACGAACTGCATCTGCGCGCCTGGCGAGTGCGTCACCCCGCCGCCAGGATGCTGACCTTCGTTACGCGTCGCTCAGCTGCTTGAATAATAGATGCAGCGCCGCATGCGCCGACAGCTGACGGACCAGCTCGCGCTCGCCCGGCCAGAACAGCTTCCGTACCTCGCGCGCGCCCTCGCGAGCGATGGCGATGAACACGGTTCCCACCGGCTTCTCCGCGGTCCCACCGTCGGGCCCGGCGATTCCGCTCACCGCGATCGCCCAGGTCGCGCCAGTCCTGGCGCGCGCCCCGTCGGCCATCTCGATGACGGTCGCCTCGCTCACCGCGCCGTCGGCGGCGAGCGTCTTGTCCGACACGCCGAGGAGGTCGCGCTTGACGTCATTCGAGTAGGCGATGACGCCGCCGACGAAATACTTCGACGACCCGGCGGTCGCGGTGAGCAGCTGGCCGACCAGCCCGCCGGTGCACGACTCGGCGACCGCGACGGTGGCGCCGCGCGCGACGAGCCGCTCGCCGACCGCCGCCGCCAGCGTCGTGTCGCCCGTCGCGTAGACGTGCCCGGCGAGCCGAGCGCGCACCTCGCGATCGAGCGTCTCGATCACGCGTTGGGCCTCGGCCTCGTCGCTGCGGCGCACGATCACGGTCACCAGGTTCTCGGGAAACGCGATGCGATAGTGCAGCGTCACGTCCTCGAGCCCGTCGATGAGACCGGTGAGCGCGTGGTCGACGTGCGACTCGCCCATACCGGTGACCCGCCACGTACGCTTGGCCGGCATGCCGACGCCGACCAGCTTGGCCACGCGCGGCGCCAGATGCGAATCGAACATCGGTTTCATCTCGCGCGGCACGCCGGGCATGAAGTAGAGCCACGCGCGGTCGAGCTGCACGCCGAAGCCGGGCGCCTGCCCGACGGCGTTGTTGAGCACCGTGGCGCCGGCGGGCACGCGCACCTGTCGCGTGTTGTTCGGCGTCAGGCGAAACCCGCGCTCGGCGAAGCGCGCGCGCATCTTCTCTTCGTGCGCCGCCTCCTGCACCGGCTCGACGCCGATCAGCTTGGCGACCACATCGACGGTGCGATCGTCGTCGGTGGGACCGAGCCCTCCCGAGCAGACCACGACGTCCGCCCGCCCCGCCGCCTGGCGCAGGGCCGTCGCCATGTCGGCGGGATCGTCGGTGACCGAAGTGCGCCAGCGCACGTACGCGCCGAGTGCGGTAAGTCGTTCCGCGAGCCAGCTGGAATTGGTATCGATGATTTCGCCGCGATTGAGCTCGTCTCCAATCGTGACGATGTCGACGGTGACCATGACGCTCTTTACCACTTTGACTTTATGAGCGCGTCTGTTAAAGTCGTAGCTCGGAGTTTCGCGCACTTACCCGTCGACGAGCACATAGGGACATGAAGATCCGCTACGCAGCCAAAACCGACGTCGGGATGAAGCGCACCCACAACGAGGACTACTTCTCGCTCATCGAGGACGAGCAGCTTTTCATCGTCGCCGATGGTATGGGCGGGCACGCGATGGGCGAGGTCGCCTCGAAGATGGCGGCCGATACGCTCGGCGAGTTCTACGCGCGTACCAAGGACGAGGACGCGACCTGGCCGTACAAGATGGATCGCCAGCTCTCGTACGTCGAGAACCGCCTCGTCTGCGGCATCAAGCTCGCCAACTGGAAGATCTACGAAGCAGCGACGAAGGATCCGCGCTGCAAGGGCATGGGCACGACGCTGGTCGCCACGCTCGTCAACGGCGAGAAGGTCTATTTCGCGCACGTCGGCGACTCGCGCGGGTATCGCATCCGCGGCGATCAGATCAAGCAGATGACGCGCGACCACTCGCTGCTCGAGGACTACAAAGAAGCAAAGCCGGACATGTCCGAAGACGAGCAGCGCAACTTCCCGCACAAGAACGTGATCACGCGCGCACTCGGCATGCGCGACACCGTGCAGGTCGACATCAAGCACGACTCGATCGAAGACGGCGACACCTTCCTCCTCTGCTGCGACGGTCTGTCCGGCATGATCGAAGACAAGAAGATGATCGAGATCGTGCGCGGCGCGGAGGGTGACCTCGAGAAGGCGGTCGCGACGCTCGTCGACCAGGCCAACCGCAACGGCGGCGTCGACAACATCACGGTCATCTTGCTCACCTGCAACGCCAAGAGCTAGGGCGCCGCTCGCGCGCATGCGAACGGCGGTGCTCCTCGCGCTGGCGCTGTGGGCGGGCTGTCGCAGCGACGAGCAATTGGCCGGCGCCGACCTCTCGTCGCAGGCCTACTACTGCCCCGCCACTCCGCCCGCCGCCGACGAGTTCACCTGTGATGCGACGGCGATTCCGTTCTGCACCTATCCCGACCTCGAGCTCACCTGCAGCTGTGTCGCCGTCGACGGCGGCCGCCATGCGCTGATCTGCCCGGTGGACATGGCGGCTACGGACTGACAGCGCTGTCCGGGTTTCACCGTCGGCGCGCGCGCTAAGTGCGTGAAGGCGCGTGCGGCACGGGGCGTGCTTTGTAATCGGCGCATGCGTAGCTTCCGAACCCGCGTGCTGCTCGCGTCGGTGCTGGCCATCGGCGCGCAGCTCGCGGGCTGCGGCGACACCACCGATTGCCCGTCCGCCGTAGCCGACCACACCAGCTGTTCCACCTCGGGGCTGTCGTGCTTCGCCGGCGCCGAACAGTGCACCTGCACGGGCGGACTGTGGCAGTGCCAGCGGCCAGACATGTCGATCCACGATCTATCGCCGCACCCCGACGATCTGCCGAAGCCGGTCGACTGACGCGGACGGCTCGGCGACGAGCCGCTAGCCGCAATGCCGGGCAGTCAAGCGGCAAGACGGCTGGGGTCGCGGAGGTAGCAAGGCGCGCTGCCGGCGTCGGAATCCGTCGCAGTCGCCGCTGCGCGGCG
>JAQBQH010000173.1 GCA_028287105.1 Myxococcales bacterium | reverse complement strand
GTCCTCATCGAGCCGATCCAGGCCGAGGGCGGCATTCGCATTCCGCCGCCCGACTTCCTCAAGGCGCTCCGCGCCAAGTGCGACGAGACCGGCACGGTGCTCATCTTCGACGAGGTGCAGACCGGCGTCGGCCGCACCGGCACCTTCTTCGGCTACGAGCAGGAGGGCATGACGCCCGACGTCGTCACCATGGCGAAGGGGCTCGCCGGCGGCGTGCCCATCGGCTGCATGATCGCCACCGACGAGCTCTCCAAGGGCTTCGGTCCCGGCTCGCACGCGTCGACGTTCGGCGGCAATCCGCTCGCCTGCGCCGCCGCGCTCACCGTCATCGACACCATCGAAAACGAGAAGCTGCTCTCGCGCGTCGTCGAGGCCGGCGGCCATCTGCACAAGGGGCTGCAGGCGCTCGTCGAGAAGTATCCCGACAAGGCCAAGGAGGTGCGCGGCCGCGGCCTGTTGAAGGGGCTGCTCGTCGACGGCGACGCAACGCCCTACGTGCAGCGCGCGCGCGAGGCCGGCGTCCTTCTCTCCGTCGCCGGCGGAACGGTGGTGCGCTTCGTGCCGCCGTTCATCGTCACCAACGCCGAGATCGACGAAGGGCTGGCGGCGCTCGATAAGGCATTGGGAGCGGGCTGACAGCCGACAGCTGACAGCTCACCGTCGATGAAAAAAGATCTGCTTTCATTGTGGGACCTCGGCGCCGACGAGATCCGCTCGCTCATGCGTCGCGCCGGCGAGCTCAAGCACATGCGGGCGATGCGGCAGATGCACGAGCCGCTCGCCGGCATGACGCTCGGCATGATCTTCGAAAAGGCGTCGACGCGCACGCGCGTCAGCTTCGAAGTGGGCATGTATGAGCTCGGCGGCCACGCGGTCTACCTGGCCACGCAGGGCTCGCAGATCGGGCGTGGCGAGCCGCTCCGCGACACGGCGCGCGTGCTGGCCGGTTACTGTCACGGCATCGTCATCCGCACCTTCGGCCACGACGTCGCCGAGGAGCTGGCGCGCTTCGCGCCGGTGCCGGTGATCAACGGCCTCACCGATCTGTCGCATCCGTGTCAGGTGCTGGCCGATCTGTTCACCGTCTGGGAGCGGCTCGGCCCGGGCGCGCTCGATCCCGGTGGCGCCCGCTTCGCCTGGATCGGCGACGGCAACAACATGGCGCACTCCTGGATCGAGGCGGCCGCGATCCTCGGCCTCGATCTCTCGCTCGCCTGTCCGGAAGGCTACGATCCCGACGCGGCGGTGCTCGGGCGCGCGCGCAAGAACGCCGATTGGCGCGCGCACATCGACGTCGTCCGCAATCCGGCCGAGGCCACGCGCGGGCGCGCCGTCATCTCGACCGACGTCTGGGCGTCGATGGGCGAGGAGGGCGAGCAGGCCGCCCGCGTGCGCGCGTTCGATGGCTTCACCGTCGACGACAAGCTGTTGCAAATTGCCGCACCCGAGGTGATGGTGCTGCACTGCCTCCCCGCCCATCGCGGCGAGGAGATCACCGAGTCGGTGCTCGAAGGTCCGCACTCGGCCGTGTTCCAGCAAGCCGAAAATCGCCTGCACATCCAAAAGGCGATCCTGGAACGCTTGCTGGCGCCAAGATAGACTTTCCGTAAGTGCCTCGCACGTTCCAAGGGCTCGGGCCGGACTCGCTGGTGCCCAAGGTCATCCCGTCGGCGCTGAGCGCGCTCAAGCTCGGCGCCGAGGAGGGCTTCGTGCTGTCGCGCGTCGACGGGCGGGTCACCATCGCGCAGATCTGCCTCCTGGTACCGTTCGACGCCGACGTGACGGCGACGATCCTCGGGGAGCTGGCGCGCGTCGGGGCCATCGAGATCCCGGGCGGCGAGGTGGCCGAGCCGCTGCCGAAGCTGACCCCCGCCGTGCCGGGGACGCCCGTCGCCAGCACCAAGCTCGACGGGCTCGATCTCACCGTCGACCAGGCACGCCGCATCGACGAGTTCTTCTCGACGCTCGGGACCCGCGACGCCTTCGAGCTGCTCGAGGTGACGCCCGAGGCCGACAAGAAGGAGATCAAGCGCGCCTACTTCAAGCTGTCGAAGGAGTTCCACCCCGACCGCTTCTTCAATAAGAGCCTCGGGCCCTATGCCGACCGGCTGTCGAAGATCTTCCAGTCGATCAAGGCCGCCTTCGAGCTCCTGAACGACGATGCCCGCCGCGCCGCCTATCTGGACAGCGTGCAAAGATAAAATAGTGCTATCATCGTCCCGCTGCACGTATTGGGGGCACAGCGGGCCACATGTCAGAGAGAGTCATCGGCATCGATCTCGGCACCACCAACTCCTGCGTAGCCATTGTCGAAAATGGCACGCCGGTGGTCATCCCCAATCGCGGCGGCTACAAGACCACGCCATCGATGGTGGCGATCGCCGAAAACGGCAAGCGCCTCGTGGGGCACATCGCGAAGCGCCAGGCGATCACCAACGCCGAGCACACCGTCTACGCGGCCAAGCGGCTCATCGGCCGTAAGTGGAACTCGCCGCCGGTGCGGCAGGCGATGGAGTCGGTCGGCTATCAGATCTCCGAGGGGCCGCACGACGACGTTCGCATCGTGTTGCGCAATCAGACCTACTCGATCCCCGAGATCTCCGCCTACGTGCTCCAGGAGATGAAGCTCATCGCCGAGGAGCATCTCGGCGGCACCGTCGACAAAGCGGTCGTGACCGTACCGGCCTACTTCAACGACGGACAGCGCCAGGCGACCAAGGACGCGGGGCGAATCGCCGGCCTCGACGTCATCCGCATCATCAACGAGCCGACGGCGGCGGCGCTCGCGTATGGATTTGGAAAGAACATAGAGCGCAAGGTCGCGGTGTTCGACCTGGGCGGCGGCACGTTCGACATCTCGATCTTGGAGATCGGCAACGGCGTCTTCGAGGTCATCTCGACGGCGGGCGACACCTTCCTCGGTGGCGAAGACTTCGACAAGCGCATCATCGATTGGCTCGTGTTCGGGTTCGCCAAGGAGCACAAGATCGATCTGCGGCGCGACAAGATGGCGCTGCAGCGCTTGAAGGACGTGGCCGAAAAGGCGAAGTGCGAATTGTCCTCGGCGAAGGAGGCGGAGATCAACCTGCCCTTCATCATTTCGCAAGGCGGCGAGGCGCTCCATCTGCAGCGCACGCTCACGCGCGACAAGCTCGAGGAGCTCACCGCCGATCTGATCGAGCGCTGCGTCAACATCTGCAGAAAGACGCTGGCCGAGGCCGACATCGAAAAGGCCGGCATCGAAGACGTCATCCTCGTCGGCGGCATGACGCGCATGCCGAAGATTCAGCAGTCGGTGGCGCAGTTCTTCGGCATGGAGCCGTGCAAGGGCGTCCACCCCGACGAGGTCGTGGCGCTCGGCGCTTCGATCCAGGGCTCGGCGCTCACCGAGACCGACTCGGAGATGCTGCTGCTCGACGTGACGCCGCACTCGCTCGGCATCATGATCGTCGGCGGCTACTTTCACCGCCTCATCATCCAGAACACGACGGTGCCGACGCAGGCGTCGCACATCTTCACGACGGTCAAGGACAACCAGACGTCGGTGAAGATCCTCGTGCTTCAGGGCGAGAGCGATCGCGCCGAGGAGAACGAGCTGCTCGGCGAGTTCATCCTGACCGGTCTTCGGCGCGCGCCCAAGAGCGAGGTCGAGGTCGAGGTGACGTTCGAGATCTCGGCCGACGGCATCGTCTCGGTCAGCGCCAAGGACATGGAGACGGGGCTCAAGCAGGCCATCACCGTGACCGCGACCTCCGGCCTCACCGAGGACGAGATCCGGCGCATGGTCGAAGAGTCCAAGGACTACCTCCTCGATCAGAAGGCGTCGGAGGAGTTCGAGAAGTACAAGCAGAACGCCGAGAAGCTCATCGACGAGATCGAGTCGCTGTTCCCGCGCGTCGAGGCGGCCATCGCCGGCTCCGACTTCGGGCAGGACGCGGTCAAAAAAGCGCGCAGCGTGATCGATCGCGCGCGCCAGGGCATCCAGGGGCGTGATCAGCAGGCGGTAGGCGACTCCAACGAGGCGCTGACGCGGACGCTGAACATGTTCAAGGGCGTCGTGGCGAAGACGCGCGTCGGATAGGCGCAGCCGTGGGTCAGTCTCCGTCGGGGAAGGGCGATCTGCGGGGTGCGGCCGAGCGGCTCGAGCGCGGCATCGAGCGCTACGGCGAAGGCGACCTGGCGGGGGCGCTCATCGAGTTCGAGGCGGCGCTGCAGCTCTATCCGTCGTCGGCGCGCGGCAAGCAGTTCGCCGCGTGGGTCAAGGACGTGCAGGCGGGGCGCAAGAGCATCAGCGGTGGGCGGCGCGCCGATGCGCTCGACGAGGACGCGCTGCGCGCCGTCGACGAGGCGCTCGAGGATCCGCCGTCGAAGCCGCCGTCGGGATCGTTTCCACCCGCGATCGCGCCGCCGGAGCGCACGCGCAAGGGCACGCCGCTGCCGCCGACGCTCGAGCCGCCGCCGCCGTACGAGGGCAAGCCGCCGTCGCCGTCCTACGAGGGCAAGCCGCCGTCGAGCGATCGCCAGCGCCGCCTGACGCCGCCGACGCGCGCGGAGACGGCACCGACGATGGCGCAGCTTGCGAGCCAGCCGGCGACGCCGCCGCGGGTGACGCGCGACGCGGCCGATCACCACGAGTCGCCGTGGGATCCGGTGCCGCTGACGCCGGGCGGACAGCACGAGGTCAGGCGCGCCGATGTTCTGGCCGAGCTGCAGTCGAGCGCGACCAAGGCCGCGCCCCCGCCGCCGAAGCTGCCGCCGGAGGGCTCGTCGGCGACGATCCTCGGCATGCCGCCGCTCGAGCCGAAGCTGCTGACGCCGCAGCGCAAGCGCAAGGTGCAGGAAGATCGCCCGGAGTCGGTGACGCGCGAGTTCCGCTCGGCGACCCCGACCGGGCCGAACTTGCGGCCGCTCGACGTGCCGGAGCTGACCGAGGAGCAGATCCAGGGGCTCCTGTCGCTCGACTCGCCGCTGCTTCCCGAAGGCAGGACGACGCCGCAGATAGAGCTCGATCGCATCGACGAGCTGAACGACTCGCAAGAGCAGCGGCTGATCGAGCTGGAGGCGATGCCGACGCCGCTGCCGCATCGCGCGCCCGAGGGGCTCAACCATTCGCGCAAGAACGACACCAACCCGATGGGCGTGTCGTCGTTCGCCGGCGAGAGCGGCGGCGAGTTCGAGCCGCAGCAGCTCACGCCCACGGGCGTCAAGGCGTCGGGGCTCAAGGCGGTGCGCGAGCCGTCGCCGGAGGACGATCCCTACGCCGATTTGAACCTCCTGCCGCTCGAGGTGGCGCCGGATCTGGCGGGCGCCGACGAGAACGAGGAGGGCGGGACCAACCCGACCAACCCGTTCATCCGCGGCGCCAAGCTGGCCGCGTACACGTCCTACGGCACCGGCGGCGAGCCGAAGCTCGAGGACATGCCGCCCTTGCCGAAGCAGCCGACCGGCACGCACAAGCTCGCGCATCCGCTGGCGACGGCGGAGGCGGCGCTGCAGGCGGGCGACGTCAACGCGGCGGTCGACGCCTGCGAACGGGCGCTCGCTCAGTCCGGTGGGCTGGCCGGCAACGTGGCGCGCGATCACCTGCCGCTCGTCGAGCAGATCTACGGCGCCATCTTGATCGCGGCCGACCGCGTGCCGCGCCACGGACACGCCACCGCCGACCTCGAGCCGCGCTCCGCGTTCCTCCTGTCACGCATCGACGGCTCGATGACCGTCGAAGATGTCCTCGATGTTTCCGGCATGCCGCGCCTGGAAGCGCTGCGCACCATGGCGCTCCTCGCGCGCCGCGGCGCCATCGTCATCACGTAGCCCTGGACCGCCGACTTCTTGTAGTATCCCGCGCATGCCGAAAAAGATCGTGCTCGCGTATTCGGGCGGACTCGACACGTCCGTCATCATGCGTTGGCTGGCCGAGACCTATCAGTCCGAAGTGATCGCCTTCTGCGCCGACGTCGGGCAGGGCGAAGACCTCGAGGCGGTACGCAAGAAGGCGCTCGCCACCGGCGCCAGCAAGGTCTACGTCGAGGATCTGCGCGAAGAGTTCGTGCGCGACTTCGTCTTTCCGGCGCTGCGCGCCGATGCCGCCTACGAGCAGGACTATTTGATGGGCACGTCGCTGGCGCGCCCGCTCATCGCCAAGGCGCAGATGGAGGTCGTCAAGAAAGAGGGCGCCGACGCCGTCTCGCACGGCTCGACCGGCAAGGGCAACGATCAGGTTCGCTTCGAGCTGGGCTACTACCACTTCGACCCGCAGATCGAGATCATCGCGCCCTGGCGGATCTGGAACATGAAGTCGCGCTCCGACCTCATCGCGTATACCAAGGAGCACAAGATCGACGTCGAGGCGACGGCGTCGAAGCCGTACTCGATCGATCGCAACCTGTTCCACACCAGCTACGAGGGCGGCATCCTCGAGGATCCGTGGAACGAGCCCGACGCCGCCATCTTCCAGCTCACGAAGAATCCGGAGCAGGCGCCCGACAAGCCGCGCTACGTCGAGGTCGAGATCGACGGCGGCACACCGGTGGCGATCGACGGCGAGAAGCTCTCGCCGGCGGCCCTGTTGACCAAGGCGAACGCGCTCGCCGCCGAGCATGGCGTCGGCCGCGTCGACCTCGTCGAGGATCGCTACGTCGGCATGAAGGCGCGCGGCGTCTACGAGACGCCGGGTGGCACGCTCTTACGCCGTGCGCGCCGCGCAGTGGAGACCGTGACGCTCGATCGCGAGGTCATCCAGCTGCGCGACACGCTCATGCCGCGCTACGCCCAGCTCGTCTACAACGGCTTCTGGTTCGCGCCCGAGCGACTGCTCCTGCAGAAGCTATGCGACGAAGCGTCGGTCCCGGTCACCGGGACGGCGCGCGTCAAGCTCTACAAGGGCTCCTGCATCGTCGTCGGACGCAAGGCGCCGAAGTCGCTGTATCGGCCCGACTTCGCCACGTTCGAGGCGGAGCAGGTCTACGATCAGAAGGACGCCGGCGGCTTCATCAAGCTCAATGCGTTGCGCTTGAGGATTGCGCAGCAGCTTCGGTCGTCGAAGTAGCCTCGGTCGGCGCGGCCGCCTCGCCCGGCGGCGGCTGCTTCTTCTGCGTCTCCATCTGCTTCTCGCCGACCGCCTCCATCTTCGTCTCCTGCGGATAGGTGCAGGCACAAAAGCTGACGGCGGCGATCGCGGTGAGTAGGAGCTTCTTCGACATGTCGGATCCTCCTGGTTGGGGCGCGTAGTGATTGCACGCGCCGCGCCTGCGGTGCGTACCCGGTGTGACGGGCCGCGCGCGCTGGTTTCACCGGATTTTGCGAAACGGCAGCGGCAGATTG
Source organism: Myxococcales bacterium (assembly GCA_028287105.1). Lineage (GTDB taxonomy): Bacteria > Myxococcota_A > Polyangia > Palsa-1104 > Palsa-1104 > JAQBQH01. The sequence continues at coordinate 12,299 of JAQBQH010000173.1, read as the reverse complement.
CACGGTTCGCAAGAATGCGACGACCGACAGGAATCTCCTCAAGTCGGCGAGCTCGACGCCGATGTGTCATGCGGAGGTTCTCTTGCGTACATCGCTCGCGCTCTTGCCGCTCGTCGTGGGACTCGGCTGTTCGCAGGGTCCCTTTTTCGTCGGACACCCCAATCCCGAAGGCGTGAACGGCGCGGCCGATATGGCGCCCGCGACGCACGGCGATCTCGGCCCGGCGACGCAGGGCGATCTCGGCCCGGCGACGGGGGCGGATCTCGCGCCGGCAGCGCCGCTCGATATGGGCCCGACGCAGCTCGATCTGAGCCACTCGTGTCAGGGCGTGGTGTGCGCCCCCATCAACGGCTGCCACGCCGCCGGAACCTGCGACCCTGCGACGGGCCAGTGCTCCGTGCCCGCGCTCGCCGACGGCAGCTCGTGCAGCGTCACCTCGGGCACTGGAAGCTGCCAGGCGGGCAACTGCACGGTCATCGCCTGCGACAGCGGCCGCGCCGACTGTAACAGCGACGTCAACGACGGCTGCGAAGTCGACCTCTCCAGTGACGCCGCCAACTGCAACAGCTGCGGCAACGCGTGTGGCAGCGGCAACAGCTGCGCCTCGGGGCAATGCGTCCCGTCGTGGTGCACCTCGGTGCCGGGTAGCGTCGACCAGTCGCAGCTGCAATGCCCCGGCTGGAACGTGGGGCTCCTCCTGACGCAGCAGCCGATCGGCCAGACGTTCGTCGCCGGCGCCTCGGGTCAGCTCACCGGCGTCGAGGTCAACGTCGGGCGCTGCGGCCAGACCGACCCCACCGCGACGGTGCAGCTCGTCGTCGCCGATGAATTCGGCACCGCGTTGGCGACCGCCTCGGTGCCGTTGTCACAGCTCGGCGATCACTGCGGAGCCCCGCTCGATCCCACGTTGTTGACCGGAACCTTCTTCGAGCTGACCAGCTCGTGCGTGGCGGTCACGGCCGGCCAGTCGCTGTCGCTCTCGCTGACGATCGAAAACGCGACGCCCGACAGCTGCGACAGCAATACCCACACCTGCGTCGTCGGCGGCGGGCACTGCCACGGCGACTACGACTGTGAGCTCGACCTGCGCGTCAGTGTGTCCGACGACCAATATGCCGCCGGTACCCTCACGGTGCGCGGAGTGCCGGACTCCGGCGACATGACCTTCAAGACCTTCGTGCGCTGACTCGGAGCGCGCGCGCGTCGCAACCGCGCTAGTGGCTACGGCTCGCTTTGTGTGCCGCGTCGCCGGGCGTGCGGGCGACGACGCGATGGTCGCCGAGCGGAAGATCGCGCGGGACTTCGATCGTCGTGTGCCAGGCGCCGTCGACGGCGACGGTCGCTTCGCCGACGCGGAGCGCGCCGCCGGGGCCGTCGAGGTAGATCTCGACCGGTAGACCGCTCGCTTTGCCGTCGGCGCTCTCGACGACGCCGCTGACCTCGACGCGCTCGCCGCGGAAGGTGTCGCGGGTGGCGACGCGGAGGTGGACGGACGTCGGGACGGTGGCGCTGCTGGTGCGGGCGCCGGGGGTTCCTGGGGGGACTTCCTGGTCGAGCTTGTCGAGGTCGACGCGGCCGGAGCCGCGGTCGCCGGGGCGCGCGCCGTGATCGCCGGGGCGACCACTCGCGCCGTTCGCGCCATTCGCGCCGTTCGCGCCGTTCGCGCTGCGCGACCCGCCGCCGCCGGCAGGTGACGGATTGCCGCCGGGCGGCTTCAGGCCCTTCGGCTGCGTGGGTTGCGCGTCGCCGCCCTTGGCGAAGGCCGGCGGTTGCGGAAATGGATCGTCGCCCTTGGGCCGATAGGCCACCTTGCCGTCGGCGCCCGAGACCTTCTGGTCGACGACGGCACCGCCCAGGTTGATGCGCCGCCAGCCGATGCCGCGCGGAATGAAGACCTCGACGAAGACATGTAGCTCGTTCTCGACGTAGCGCGCGGGGATGCCCAGCGCGAGCGCGGTGATGACGAATGCGTAGGATCGGTGGCGGCAGCTGCCTTTTTGCGCGAGCGCGAGATCGACGTAGGTCGATTCGGTGGCGCGCGGCGGGTCGCCGGACTCGAAGGCGCGGAACCATTCCACCAGTCGATCGATCGTGCCATCGAGCGACGCGGCCGGGCGCGCGTCGAGGCCGATGCGCTCGATCACCTGCGCGGCGCGCCTCTTGAGGATCGGCGGCACCGTTTGCGGGAGGCGCGGCTCGTCGCTGATGCGCATCCCGGCCGGCACGTCGGCGGCGAAGTAGCGCTGCGGCGCATCGGTGAGCCACACCAGCCGATGGCGCCCGCCCGACGCCGACATCACGTACTGATTGTCGGCGCCGTCGCGCGCGAAGGTGACCTCGACCTCCGGCTCCACCCGCGCCGCCAACACGCGCGCATCGGCGGCCACCGACGGTAGCGGGATCCAACGTCCGGGCTCGAAGTCGATCACGATCGAGCCCCAGAAGGCGTCGCGCGCCGACTCGCGCCGATCGGCGCCGAGGACGCGCAGCCGCTCGCGCGCCGTCGAGCGCGTCGCCAGCACCAGCGATTCGTCCGCGAGCACCGCGTCGAGCGCGGTCATGCGCTTGAACGGAAATACGGCCGGGTTGAACGGCTCGTGGTAGAGCCGCTGCCCCGGCGGCTCGGGGCCGGTCTGGCGATCCATTTCCACCCGCCCGCGCCGTTCCGGCGAGGCGTCGGCCGAGGACGGCCCCGCCGTCGCCGAGCCCTCGGGAGGCGGGCGATCGCTGGCCGGCTCGTACACCGGTTCCCCTGGGAGCGGCTGGACGCCCGCCGACGGCGCCGGCACGATCTCACCGTCGGAGACCAGCGCCGAGGCGCCGTCCTGCGGGCGCCCCTCCTTCCAGCAGACCCCGTTGGCGCACTTGACACCACCGACGGTGACGCGCTCGTGCAGCACCTGCGCATCGGCACATCGCGCGACCACCATCAGGGCCACGAGGACCAATACCCGTCGGGGCATCATGAACATCATACGCCGTTGCGCTATACTTTATGGTCCATGGTGGCCGATCCTTCGAAGGTGGCCGATGCATCCAAGGCCCACCTCGAAACCTCAAAAGCCCATCTCGAGCTCCTCGAAGCGCTCGGGCACGCCGTTCCACGAACGCTCGACATCCCGCGCGCGCGGCGGATCTTCGTCAACCGCAACCTGCGTATGGACGAGATCGACGTCATCGGGTTCGACATGGACTACACGCTGGCGCTCTATCACCAGCGCAATCTCGAGGCGCTCAGCATCCAGTGCACCCTCGACAAGCTCGTCTCCAAGCGCGGCTACCCCGAGGAGATCCGCAAGCTCGACTTCGATCCGGCCTTCGCCGTGCGCGGCCTCGTCGTCGATCGCCGCTTCGGCAACATCTTCAAGGCCGACCGCTACGGCCACGTCGGGCGCGTCTATCACGGGCGCGAGCCGATGTCGCGCGACGATCGCCACCGGCTCTATCGGCTCGAGCGCATCCGCCTCTCGTCGCCGCGCTACGCCTGGATCGACACGCTCTTCGCCTTGCCCGAGGCGGTCATGTACGCCGCCATCGTCGACTGGTCCGAGAAGCGCTCGGGCGGCCGTCCGGTGCGCTACGGCAAGGTGTGGCAGGACATCCGCGAGTGCATCGATGAAGCGCATCGCGACGAGTCGATGAAGCGCATCATCAAGGCCAACCTCGCCGATTACATCGTGCGCGACCCCGAGCTGGCGCCGACGCTGCACAAGTTCCGCTCGTCGGGAAAGAAGACGTTCCTGCTGACCAACTCGGCGTGGGACTACACCGACGCGGTCATGAACCATCTGCTCGGAGCGGCGCTGCCGGCCTATCCGAACTGGCGCAGCTACTTCGACATCACCATTTGCGCCGGACAAAAGCCGGCGTTTTTCACCGATAAGAATCCGTTTCTCGAAATCGACGCGTCGGGCGCGGTAAAGGGACAGCACTCCGGTCCATTTTCGCGTAATCGCATTTACCAGGGCGGCAATATCGGCGAGTTCGAAAGCTTTGCCGGCGTGCGCGGCGATCGCGTCCTCTACATCGGCGACCACATCTACGGCGACATGCTGCGCGCCAAGAAGTCCTCGGTGTGGCGCACCGCCATGGTGCTGCAGGAGCTGGAGAGCGAGCTCACCGCCGTCGAGGAGAACAAGGAGAAGCTCGAGCGCGTCGAGCAGCTCGAGCGCCAGACGGTCCGCCTCGACTCGGAGATCTCCTATCAGCAGATGCTGCTCAAGTCGCTGCAGAAGCTGGCCGAGGCGGGCGGCACGCAGGCCAACGATCCGGCGCACGAGCCGCTGGCCCACGCCGGCGCCACCGTCGAGGCCGCCAAGCACGAAGCCAAACGCAGGCTCGACGAGCTGCGCGGCGCGATGAAGAGCGCCGCCGAGGAGCTGTCGCATCTCGACAAGGAGGTCGACCGCGCCTTCAACCCGTTCTGGGGCGCGATCTTCCGCGAAGGCACCGAGAACTCGCGCTTCGGCGAGCAGGTCGAGGATTACGCCTGCGTCTACACCGGCCGCGTCTCCAACTTCCTCGCCTACTCGCCGCTGCGCTATTTCCGCTCGCCGCGCGATCACATGCCGCACGAGCTGGTCTAGGCGCGAGCGCGACGATGGCGGGGGAGGGTACGACGAGGCGAACGCCGCGGCTGTGGATCTTCGTCGTCCTGGCGGTCACCGGCTACTACTTCGCCGCGGTGCAGCGCCCGTCGGGGCCGCGCGCGCTCAACGTCTTCGACGCCGACCGCCTCGCCGATCTCGAGGCCGGCATGTGGCAGGCCTATTACGCCAAGGACAAGACGACGCTGTTTCGGCTGCTCGTCACGATGCTGCGCGAGCAGTATCGCTATCCGTGGTCGAAGGCGGTGCGCGCCGCCTATCACCTGGCGCGCGCGGCGGCCACGTTCGGCGACGCCACCGGCGACTACGATCGCGTGCTGCCCGATCTGACCAAAGCCTACGCCATCGCCGGCGACTGGACCCACGCCGGTTTCGATCCGGCGGCGGTCGCGCGCGCGGAGCTGTCGTGGTGGGTGGCGCGCCGCGATCCGACGTCCGGCGCGGGCGCGCAGAAGAATCGCGTCGTCACCGAACGCATGACCGAGCTGTACGCGCTTCTGTACGAAGTGCCGAAGCCGCGCGTCGCCGAGGCGGCGCGGCAGAGGGTCGAAGCCGCCGATCTGCGCGACCGCGGCGGCGATGGCACCGTCGATTGGAAAGCGGTGAGCTGGCTCCTTCACGAGTCGTATCGCTCGCTGCACCTCGCGCTCGCCGACTGAAGACGACCGGCGGCCGCCGAAGTCGTCAGTCCACGCCCGTTGACATGGGGCCTCGCCTCTCCGCCCGTCCACGCCACTCGCCAATTTCCAACCTGTGTGTCGACGTCGCACGACAACGAATCCGCGCAGTTCGGCGTCGGCGCGACTCTTGTAAGGTGGTTGCGTGCATGGAGGACCTGATCGACGCGACGGAGCCGGTGGCGGTCGATCCCACCGAGCCTGTGCTGGTCCTCGTGCAGCCGCTGCATGAGGTCCTCCTCTTCGAAGACGAGCCGACGGTCGAGGAGCAGTTCCCATTCCTCGACGACGCCGACACCGAGCCCAGCTTCACGGGCGTGGAGTCGCACGGCGCCTGGTAGCGCTCGAAGTCGCGCTTCCGAGCGCGGCTGACGTATAACGGATCGATGCCCGCGGCCTCGACCGGCCAGAAGATCGGATTCGCCACCGCGCTGTTGGTCCTCACGGTCCTCTTGTCGCGCCTGCTCGGCTTTCTGCGCGACGCGGTCATCGCCGCGCTGTTTGGCGCGACCGGCCAGACCGACGCGTTCTACGCCGCCTTCACCATCCCCGACTTTCTCAACTACATCGTCGCGGGCGGCACGCTGTCGATCACGCTCATCCCGATCTATACGCGCCACCTCGAGAAGGACGACGAGCCGGGCGGCAACCACGTCCTCGGCATCATCGCCACCATCATGGCGCTCGTCGTCATCGCCGGCATCGTGGTGCTCGAATACCTCACGCCGCAGATCACCGCGCGCTATCTCCACAGGCTGCGCAAAGAAGATCTCGATCTCGCCATCTCGCTCACGCGCATCCTCCTGCCCGCGCAGCTCTTCTTCTACCTGGGCGGCCTGGCCGCGGCGACGCTGTTCTCGCGCCGTCGCTTCGTGGCCGTGTCGCTGGCGCCGCTCGTCTACAACCTCGGGACCATCGTCGGCGGCGCGCTCTTCGGGCGCCGCTACGGCATTACGTCGCTGGCGTGGGGCACGCTCGCCGGCGCCATCGTGGGACCGTTCGGGATCATGTTCGTCGCCGCCTGGCGCGCCGGCCTGCGCTATCGCCCGTCGCTGGCGCTGCGCCACCCGGAGTTCCGCGAGTGGCTTTACGCCAGCATCCCGCTCATGCTCGGCGTGTCGCTCGTGATGGCCGACGACTGGATCATGCGCTACTTCGCGGCCGCCAACCTCGGCGCCATCTCCTGCCTCAACTACGCGCGGAAGCTCGTGCAGGTGCCCATCGCCGTCGCGGGTCAGGCAGTCGGGCAGGCGTCGATGCCGTTCTTCGCCAGCCTCCATGCGCGGGGCGAGCGCGTGCTGCTCGGCGAGCGGGTCACCAGCTCCGCGCGCGCGTCGGCGGCGGTCTCGGCGCTGGCGGCGTGCGGCCTCGCTGCCGTCGCCGTGCCGGCCGTCGACCTCTTGTTCCGCCGCGGCCACTTTGCGGCGTGGCAGGTGCTGCCGACGGCGCAATACGTCGCCGGCTTTGCGCTGGCGATTCCGCTCTGGGCCATGCAAGGCATCCTCGCGCGCGCCTTCTACGCGTGCGGCGACACGCTGACGCCGATGGTCGCCGGCACCGTCGTCACGCTCGTGTCGCTGCCGATCTATTGGCTCGGCTTCCGCACGCTCGGCCCGACGGGCCTGGTCATCGCGTCCGACTGCGGCATCCTCATGCACACGGCGTCGCTGCTGGTCCTCTTGCCGCGCCGGCTCGACACCGTCAATCGCGCCAACCTCATCGGCGGCACGCTGCGCGCCCTCGCGGTCGGTGCCATCGCCGCCCTTCCGACCTGGGGCATCGCGCGCTACGTCCCGCACGGCCGCCTCCAGGGACACGCGCTCGGTTTCGTTCAGCTGGCCGTTGGTGGCCTGGTGTTCGTGGCCATCGCCGCGCTCTTGGCGCGCCCCTTCGGCGCCACCGACCTGGTCGCGCTCTTCGATCGCGTCTTGCGGCGACGTCGTTCCGCCCTACCTTCGCCTCCATGACCACTCATGAGCGCGAACAGCTTCGCCAGGAGCTCGTCGACCGTCTTGTTCAGATCTATCGCACCGTGCGCGCCGACCTCAGCCAGGTCGTCGTCGAGGAAGCGATGCGCCCCGATCCCACCGACGAGGCGGAAGAGAGCGCCGTCGACGAGCTACAAGCGATTGCCTCGCAGCTCGACGATCGCGACCGCCACCTCGCGCACTCGTTGGAAGACGCGCTGCGGCGCATGCGCAACGACGACTTCGGCATCTGCATCGACTGCGGCCGCGAGATCCCATTCGAGCGGCTGCGCGCCGTGCCGTGGACGCTGCGCTGCGCGCCCGATCAGTCGCGCGTCGAAAAGAACGACGGGCATCGCGCGACGCTGTAGGCCTGAGAGCGCACGGCCGCGTCGCCGGCGAGCGCTCGGATCAGGGATGCGGCCGCGGTGGCCACGCGGCGCCGGTGAGCATCGCTTCACAGTCGGCCTGGAACTCGGGGTCGCGAAAGCGCTCGCGCGCGCGCTCGATCGCCGCGCGCGCGGTTTCATCGTGGCGCTCCAGCGCCCCGAGCAGCCACGACATGCCGCGAGCGGCGATGAAGTCGGTCGTTCCCGGCAGCTCGCCGCAGACGAGGTCGACGAGAAATTCGCGATCGGCGTCGCCGAGGAGGTCGTTCGGCCGGGCTCCATGCTGGAGCGAGCGGAACGCCGCCTCGGCCACGTCACCGACGAAGGCGCGCAGCGCGGTGACACCGGTGCGCGGCGCCTCCTCGCGCAGCACGGCGGTCCAGGCGCCGAAGAGCGCGGTCGCGTCCGACGGCACCGTCGGCAAATGTAGATACGGCTGCGGGCTCGCGTGCGCCAGGACCGCGTCCGCGGCGACGGCGACGGCGAGCGCGTCGGCGCGACCGGCGACGAGGAGCGACGCCGCCTGCGCGATGGCGCCGGGCGAGCCGCCGAGCTTCTGCGCGAGTGCCTCGAGATCCGCCGCCGCGTCGCGCGCCTCCAGGCGCACCAGGCCGAACACCGCCTGCAGCGTGGTCACGCCCGCGTCCCCGCGCCGCACGACCCGACGCAGCCGCCGCACCGCCGCCGCCGGATCGTTGCAGCGGACCACCGCCTCCAGATGCGCCAGGCTGCGCGGCGCGCCCTCCTCGGCGTCGAGCTCCGCGCGCAATTCGTCGACGGGAATGACCTGCGCCCGCCCGCGCACCTGCACCGTGACCGGCTCGAGCGGCATCAGCGTCCACCGAGGGCGCGCGCGCGACGCCGCATCGCCTCGGGCGGGCGGCGCGCCAGCTCGTCGAGCACCTTCTGATCGGAATCCTTCTTGGCCACGCGCAGGCACGGCACGAGATCGAGGCGATCGGCCAGCGGCACCTCGTCGTCGAGCGCCAACTTGCGCAAGCGCTCGCGCGCGGCCGCGCCCATGCGGGCGGCGCGCGCCTCGGGCTGGAGCGCCGCCGAGCCCGGCTTTCCCGTCGGTGCGATGAGCGGAACGTCGCGACAAAGCGCGGCCGCCGCCGCCGCCGCGACGTCCTTGGCGGAGTCGTTGGCGAGCGCATCGCCGAGCGGCTTCTCGCCGGCGCTCGCCCCGGCCAGCGCCTCGGCGGCCGCGTGACGGATCTCCTTGTCGGGGTCGGTCAAGAGCGCGCCGAGCGCCTTCTCGTCGACGCGCGCCACTCCGCGCAGCGCCGCCAGCGCCTGGATCGCGGTCACCCGCAACGGCGACTTGAGCGTCGCCGACTTCGCCAGCTTCGAGAGCTCGTCGGCGGCACGCGCCGGTATGTCGCCCGGCATCTCCTGGCGCTCTTTGAGCTCCGGCGTCATACCCTCGGCGATGCGGCGCGCACAGTCGGCCGCGCGCGCCGCCACCTCCTCGTCGCCGTCGCTGATGAGGCGCGACAGATCGGGGAGCACCGCCCAGCCGTCGTCGACGAGCGGCAGCGCGCGCAGCGCCGCCAGCCGCTCGGGCCCCTTGCCCTTCTCGGCGAGGCGAAGAAGCCGCACCGCGCCCAGCCGCCCCGCGATGCGCTCGATCTCGACGTCGTCGCCCGAGCGCACCGCCGCCACCAGGTCAGCCGCCGCGGGCAGGCGGACCAGCGCGCCCGACGGCGCCAACAGCGTGACGACGAGGAGGCCGATCACTTCAGCGAGATCGTGGAGCGCGCGTACACATCTTCCTTGCCACCGACGAGGCGGGTGACCAGCACGTTGTACTTGTGGCCCGCCTTGAAGCCCTGATCGCCGGAGAACGTCACCGACGAGGCGAGGATCTTGGCCGTCGGCTGCGTCTGGATGGGGAAGGCGTTGGTCGGCTCGTGCTTCTTCTCGGCCAGATCGTAGAAGACGACCTGCACCTGGTGCGAGCCGGCGGCCTTCTTGAGGAAGGCGAGAAAGTAGAGCGTCCACTGCTCGTTGGACTTGGGCAGCGACTGAATCTGTTTCTTCTTCGCTTCCTTTTCGAAGTCGGCGCTGCCGGTGTCGACCTGTTCGGCCGTGAGGATCATCGATCCGGCTGGTGCGGCGTGCGCGGCGACGGCGAACAGGAGCGCTGCAGCGACGGTGATGTTGCGCATGCGGGCACCTCCAGGCGTTGAGATCATATGTGACGCACGACGCGCGGTCGCGCAAAACGGCGAAAAACTTGACGGCCGATCATACGTTCAGTAGGCTGTCATTTGTTCAGGTATAGGTGGGTGCCCAATGGAAGTCCGCTCGGAAGATGACACGAAGGAGCCGCTGACCGACAGGCAGCGCGCGGTCTTGGAGTTCATCAGCCATTCGATCGAGCGGCGCGGCTATCCGCCTACGCTGCGCGAAATTGGCGAGCACATGGGGATTCGAAGCACCAATGGGGTGAACGATCACCTCAAGGCGCTCGAGAAGAAGGGATACCTCGAGCGCGAAGACCTGAAGTCGCGCGCGCTGCGGCCGATTTCGCTCGGCGGCGCCGGTCCGACCGGGAACATGGTCGAGGTGCCGATCCTCGGGCGCGTCGCTGCCGGCGAGCCGATCCTGGCCATCGAGCAGGCCGAGGACACGGTCAAGGTCGACCGCTTCTTCCTCGGCGCGTCGAAGGAAGTGTTCGCGCTCAAGGTGCACGGCGACTCGATGATCGAAGCCGGCATCTATCACGGAGATTTCATCTTCGTGAAGAAGCAGCTCAACGCCAACCGGGGCGACATCGTCGTGGCGATGATCAACGACGAGGCGACGGTGAAGTACTTTCACCCGGAGCCCGACCAGATCGTCTTCAAGCCGGCCAACGCGCGGCTGCAGCCCATCGTCGTAAAACGCCGAGATTTCAAATCGGTGAACTTGATCGGGCTGGTCGTCGGAGTCTACCGCCGACTGTGATCGCGCCGTTTCGGTGCTAGATTAGATCGGTGCGGAGAGGACGGTTCGATTGGCGGCGATTCTATGTCGCCGCTGCGATCTCCTTGACCGTGCACGTCTTCTGGATCATTCCGAAAATCATCAACAAGCTACTCCTGAAGCCTCCGTCGGACCTGGAGGTGACCTGGATCCCCGACGACGACAAGGTCGACGCGACGCGGGACGAGGCGCCGATTCCGGAGCCGCCGCCGCTCGATCCCAAGAAGCAGAAGGAAAAAGAGAAGCAGGCGAAGCTACAGCCCGCGCCCGAGCCAGCCACGGTCAAAGAGAAGGAAAAAGAGACCGAGCTGACGATCAAACCGCCGCTGCCGCCGCAACCGCCGCCGCCGCAACAGCCGGCCATCGACCACCGCATGCAGATGGTCGATCAAGATCAGTTTCCCGACGAGAAGGACAACGCCGACGCGCACTACCTCGGCCAGAAGAACCATCGCGCTGCCCAGGAGACGAGCGCCAAGAATACGAACCTCGTGCGCGAGGTGCAGTCGGAGCAGACGTCGGAGTCGGAGAAGTCGGAGAATCACGAGACCGATCCGGGGATGGCCAAGGAGAAGCTGGCCGAGCTGCAGAATCGCGACGGCAACAAGAACGAGCTGCCGCGCAATGCGCCGATGCAGGGGCAGGAGGGGCAGCGCGAGTCGCGCGAGCCGACGCCGCCTGGTCCGCTGTCGATGCGCGACCTGACGCCGAAGGCGGCGATCGATCCGGTCGCGGCCGAGAAGCAGCACGAGGGGCTCGATAAGCAGGAGAAGGGGCCCGGCGAGCTGCCGATGGCGCGCGTCGGGCGCGATCAGCAGCGCGCGGTGGCGCCGTCGAAGGGCGGCAAGGTCAACCTCAACCTCAACCACCACATGTACGATCAGATCGAGGGGTTCGCTGCCGCGGAGCAGGAGCGGCGCACCGCGGCCAAGGCGGAGAAGTCGCACGTGGCGGGGCGGTGGGATCGCGTGCAGCAGAAGATCGCGGCCATTCGCTCGTCCATCGAGAACTTCACGCCGGCGGTGAAGCCGGGCAATCAGGCGGAGCTGGGGACGCGCGCGTCGCCGTTCGCGGCGTACATCACGGCGATGCACCGGCAGATCCACAAGCTGTTCACGCTCGGCTTTCTGTCCGATATCGAGACGCGCAGCGACTCGGCGTACGCCAACGAAGAGCTGTGGACGCAGCTCGAGATCGTGATCAAGGGCGACGGAACGGTGGAGCGCGTCGGCATCGTGCACGGCTCGGGGCTGCTCGCGTTCGACGTGGCGGCGATCGACAGCGTGATGTCGGCGGCGCCGTTTCCAGTGCCGCCAACGGCCATCAAGAGCGCCAACGGCAAGGTCTATCTCGACTGGCAGTTCCATCGCGACGAGCGCGCCTGCGGTACGTTCGGCGTCGACCCGCACATCCTGACGACGGTGGCCGAGAACGGCGAGCACGACACGTCGGAGACGGGCGCGCAGGCCAAGGCGATGCAGAGAGCGGCGCAGGTCGCCGGCATGGGCAACGTCGGACGCGGCGGCGCGGCGGGCGGAGAGGGCGCTGGGAGCGCGGCGGCGGGCGGGGCGGGCCACGGCGGCAGGTGAAGCTGGTTCAGCCGCCTCCGATGACCGGCTGCACGGACGGCCCTGTCGCATACAGATCGCGATCCTCCACCAGCCAGGTGTGCCGCCAGTCGTCAGCGCC
>JAQBQH010000142.1 GCA_028287105.1 Myxococcales bacterium | reverse complement strand
GAGGCGACCTTCTTGCCGTGCAGATCGGCCGGCCCCTTGATGTTGCTGTCCTTGCGCACGACCAGGCCCGCGCCGTTGAGCGCCGCGCCGGCGACGATGACGAGCCCCTCGCCATGCGAGCGCAGATAGCCGTTGATGGCCGGCGCCGGGCCCACGAAGCAGGCATCGAGCGCACCGGCGAACAGCGCCTCCATCGCCTCGGGACCGGCGTTGAACGGCTTGGCGTCGACGGTGATGGGCTGAAGCCCCTTGGCGAAATCGCCGCGCGCCAGGCCGACCAGCGCCGCGCCGTGCGTCAGGTTGGGAAAGAAGCCGAGGCGCAGGGTCGTCAGCGGCGCGCCGTTCTTCTTGCTCTCGCGGCAGCCGCCCGCGCCGGTCGCGGCGACCGCCAAGAGGCCCAGGAGGATGCCGTAGCGCGTCATCGGGCTATCATCCGTTATAACGGATGGGAGTCAAGCGAGAAGCGAAACCGAAGTTTCGTGCGTCAGAAACATGCGCGAAATCGCGAGTCCGTATAACTAGTAAGAAGGGAGGACGCGATGACTCTGGCACGACGTCGCGGTCGCTCGGCGACCATCCCGAAAGTCCATACGCGCGGCGAGGCTCGCCTCGACGCCATGCTCGAGCTCGCGGAGGAGGCCTCGCGGCCGGCGCCGCTGGCCGACGTCCTTCAATCGCTGTGCACGCGCATCGCGCAGGTGCTGGCGGTCGATGTCTGCTCGATCTATCTGCGCGAGCTGGTCGATGCGCCGTCCAATCGCCGCGTCGCCGGCGACCTGGTGCTGCGCGCCACCTCCGGCTATTCGCCGCAGGCGGTCGGGCGCGTGCGCATGCGCGTCGGCGAGGGCCTGACCGGCTTCGCCGTCGAGTGCCTGCGGCCGGTGTCGGTCGCGCGCGCCTCCACCGATGCGCGCAACAAGAGCTTCGACGACATGGACGAGAAGCGCTTTCCGTCCTTGTGCGCCGTGCCGCTCGTCGACGGCGGCCGCGCCGTCGGGGCGCTGGTCGTGCAGCGCAGGCTGCCGCGCGCGTTCGGATCGCGGGAGATCGTCCTGGTCGCGTCGACGGCGCCGCCGGTGCTGTTCGCGCTCGAGCGGGCGCGCCTACGCGAGCGCGACCGGCTGGCCGAAGAGGCCGCCGCCGCACCGCCGGCGCCGCACGGCCGCGTTCACGAGGTCACGCTGCGCGGTCAACCCGCGGCGCCCGGCCATGCGCTCGGCACCATCGCGGTGCGCCGCCACCATCAGCCGCACGGCGCCGCCCCGCGCGTCGGGTCCAAGGATGACGAGCGTGCCCGCCTCGGCGCCGCGCTCGTCGAGGCCGCCGACGAGATGACCAAGCTGGTGGCGCTGGCCATGAGCTGGGGCCCGCTCGATCGCGCCACCATGCAGTCGCTCGTCTCGCCGGCGCGCTTCGTTCTCGACGATGCCCGCCTGCGCGGTCGCATGCGCGACCACGTCGACGAAGGCGCCAGCGCCGAGGCCGCCGTCGAGCGGGTCATGCGCGAGTACACGCGCGTATTGTCTTCGTCGGGCGACCGGCTCCTCGCCGATCGCGCGCTCGAGGTCGAGGCGCTCTGCCTGCGCGTGCTCAATCGCCTCGGCGCGCCGGCCACGCGCCTGCCGCCCGGCTCGGTGCTCGCGGCCGCGCGTCTCACCGTCTGCGACGCGATCGAGTTGCGCGCCGGTCACGCGGGCGGCGCCGTCTTGAGCGCGCCGACCACCGCCTCGCCCGGCCTCGGAGTCGCCGTCGCGCTCTGCCTGCCGGTCGTCGCCGGCGTCGGGGAGCTGTTTCGCTGGGTCTCCGACGGCGACCGCGTCCTCGTCGACGGCGACGCCGGCGTCCTCACCGTCAACCCCTCTCGTGTCGACGTCGCCGCCCACCGCAAGCGCGAATAGCTGCCATCACGCTGGCAGGAGCCGCGTGTATCCTTTCTCGTCCCCCGACGAGGAGCCCCGATGACTCAGACCGAGCGCAAGCCCTCCACGCACACCGGCGGCTGCCACTGCGGCGCCGTCCGCTTCGAAGCCGACCTCGATCTCGGCAACCCCGTCGGCGCCTGCAATTGCACGCTGTGCACCAAGCGCGGCGTGCTCGGCGCCATCGTCAAGCCCGCCGAGCTGCGCGTCCTGGCCGGCGAGGAGAACCTCGGCGACTACTCCTGGGGTCCCAAGACCGCGCACTTCTTATTCTGCAAGACCTGCGGCATCCACGTCTTCGGCCGCGGCCACCTGGTGGAGCTCGGCGGCGCGTACGCCTCGGTCAACGTCACCTGCATCGACGACATCGATCCCGCGACGCTCGAGGTCGTCTACTTCGACGGCCGTCACGACAACTGGCAGGCGGGCGTGCGCGACACGCCCTGGCCCGTGCACGCGTAGCGTTACATGCCGTACTTGGCGAGCTTCTTGTGCAGCCCTTCGCGCGTGATGCCGAGGGTCTCGGCGGTCTTGGTCTTGTTGCCGCCGTGATCGCGTAGCGCCTCGACGAGCAGCCAGCGCTCGACCTCTTCCATCATGTCCTTGAGCGTGCCCTTCTTCGGCGCCACGCGCCCGAGCAGCCCCTCGACCTTGCGCACCGACGGCGCCAGCAGGTCCGGCGTGATGAAGCCCTCGTTGTCGCACTGGATGACGAGGCGCTGCACCTCGTTCTCCAATTCGCGAATGTTGCCGGGCCAGGAGTAGGCGCCGAGCTGATCGAGCGCCTCGGGCGTCACACCGGCGACGGGCTTGTTCATCTCGACCGTGTACTTCTTCAAGAAGTGCTCGACCAGCAGCGGCACGTCCTCGCGCCGTTCGCGCAAGGGCGGCAGCATGATCGGGAACACGCGCAGTCGATAGAAGAGGTCCTGCCGGAACGCCCCCTTCTCGACCTCCTTCTCGAGCGATCGATTGGTCGCGCAGATGATGCGCACGTCGACCGACTTCGACGCGGTCGCCCCGACGGGGCGAATCTCTCCCTCCTGCAAGACACGCAACAGCTTGGCCTGCAGGTTGAGGCTCATCTCGCCGATCTCGTCGAGGAACAGCGTCCCCCCGTCGGCGATCTCGAACAGCCCCTTCTTGTCGTGATCGGCGCCGGTGAAGGCGCCCTTCTTGTGACCGAACAGCTCCGACTCGAGCAGGTTCTCCGGCACCGCCGCGCAGTTCTGCGCCACGAACAGCTTCTCGCGCCGCTTGCCCTGGTAGTGGATCGCCGACGCGATCACTTCCTTGCCGGTGCCGGTCTCGCCCTCGATGCAGACGGTGGCGCGGGTGTCGATCACCTTCTCGAGCTGGCGGAAGATCCCGCCCATCGCCTTGGACTCGCCGATGATGTCGCTGAAGCGCCGCTTCTCCTCGCGGCCCTTTAAGTACTTCACCTCGCCGCGCAGCTTCTCCTCGGCCAGGCGCAGCCGCTGCACCAGCCGCGCGTTCTCGATGGCCAGCGTCGCCAACACCCCGACGGCGGTGACCATGTCGAGGTCGGCCTCGAGGAGGATCCCCGAGCCGCGGTTGTCGCAGTGGATGACGCCGCGGATGGCGTCGCCGTCCCACAGCGGCACGCCGATCGACGACACGATGTCGGCGCGCATGACCGACTCGGTGCCGATCTCCGCCTTGGCGTTCGACACCAGCACCGCCGCCTTGTCGCGCGTCACGCGCCGCACCACTGCGCGCGAGATCGGGAAGCGCTCGCCGGCCGGCAGCCCCTTGGCCTTGGCGTAGACCGTGTTGAGCCGTCCGTCCGGCTCGTCGGCGAGATCGATGGCGACGTGGGTCGCTTTGGGCGCCAGCTCGAAGATCGCCTCGCCCAGCCCCTCGAACACCGCCGCCAGGTCGAGCCCGCGCCGCCCCAGCTTCTTGGACACGTTGTAGAGCGCCGCCGCCCGCGCCGGATCGCGCTCGATCTTCCCGGTCACCTCGGGGAGCTCGCTCAGATCGCGCTTGGCGATGATCTCCTGCTCGCCGCGTCCGCCGTCCTCGATCTTGACGCGACAGCGGATCTTCACCGGCTGCGTCGGGTCGCCCAGCTGCAGCTCGTCGCCGTCGTTGAGGATGGTCTCGAGCGAGCCATCGTCGAGCGAGATCTGGCGCTCGCCGCGCTGCACGCGCGAGCCGTTGGTCGACTTGAGGTCGCGGTAGATGTAGCGATCGTCCTCGCGGAAGATCTGCCCATGCTCGCCGGATAAATGAAAATCCCCGAGCACCACCTGGTTGCCCGGTGCGCGCCCGACGGTCAATACCGGCAGGTCCAGCTCGAAGCTTTGGCCGGCGCGTTCGCCAGTGAGGACTTCCAGCGTAATCATTAGAGTGACCTAGTATATACTCTGCCGCGCGTGGCGCACCTCGAGTCATTGGTGGTTCTCGACGCGGCTGGCAAGAGCGGTGCCGCGCTGACTTTCGGCTTCGAGCGGGCGGGCTACCGGGTCTACGCGACCCGCCTGCCGGACGACGCGCTGGCGATGGCGCAGACGCGGGTGCCGCAGCTCATGGTCGTCGCCGTCGACGACGCGGAGTCGCTGTCGTTCATCGGCCGCCTGCGCGAAGACGCCCCCACGCGCGAGCTGCCGGTGGTGGCGCTCGGCGAGCCGCACCGTCGCGACCAGGCGCTGCGCGCCGGCGCCGACGAGTTCGTGGCGCGCCCGGCCTTCATCCGCGACATTTTGACGCTCTCGCGCCTGGCGGTGGCCGTGCGCCAGGATGGCGACGACGGCGGGGTAGTGGGCCTGCTCGAGGACTACGGCCTCTACTTCCTCGTGCGCGCGCTGGCGGTCGCCGGCCGCTCCTGCGTCATGGAGCTCGAGCGCCATCGCCGCATCGGCGAGGTGCACGTGGCCAAGGGCGTGGTCGTGGCGGCGCGCGTCGGTCGCATGAGCGGCATCGCCGCCTTCCATCATCTCTTGCTGTGGGGCGAGGCCTCGCTGTCGCTGCGCTTCGAGTCGCCCTCGGCCGACCGGCGCATCGCCGCCACCGTCGACGAGCTGCTCGAATCGGGGCGCCGCTTCTCCGAGGAGTTCGAGACCATCTCCGAGCGGGTCGGCGGGCCGCAGGCCGTCTACGCGCACGAGCCGCGTCGGGCCGCCGAGGCGCGCGGCGCCATCCCGGCGGAGGTGATGACGCTGGTCAAGCACTACGACGGCCGCAAGCCGCTCATCGACATCGTCGAGGATTCGCCGTTCAAGCCCTTCGACACCATCAAGATCACCTTCCGGCTCTCACAGCTGGGCGCGATTGCGCGACGCGACTCGCGCGAGTCGACGCCGCTGAGCGAGCGGCTGGCGGTGCGCGATTGGCTCGTCGGTGGAGACGAGCCGCGCGAGCGTCCGGCGGGTACGCCGAGCGGGCTCACCGAAGCGGGCCGCCGCGCCGCCGAGGCCTACGCCGCCGAAGCGGCCGCGCGCGCCGCCGAGACGTCGCCCGCCGACGACATCCTCGATGACAGCGCCACGGTCCGTGCCGCGGCGGCGGCCGCGAAGCCGTCGGTCAAGCCGGCCGCGGCGCCACCGGTCAAGCCGGCCGCGCAGCCCAAGGCCAAACAGCCGGCCCGGCCCGCCGTCGAGGATCAGCCCGTCGCCGCGCCGAAATCGGTCGCGGCCAAGGCGGTGTCGAAAGCCAAGAAGAAGCGGGAGCGACGCGCCGGCGATCCAATCGCCCCGGCCAAGCTCTCGCCGCTCGCCACCGCCGCCGCCACGTCGAAGGAGCAGCACGCCTTCGACGACGTGGAAGAAGAGTTCTTCGCGCGCGAGTCGGAGCTGTGGCACGCGGCGCCCGACACCTTCGACGATCTCGACCCCAAGCCCAAGCTCAAGCAGCCGGGCAAGAAGACGCCCGCCGGACGCGACTGGTTCGGGCTCAACAAAAAGAAATAGGGGCTACTTCAGGACCCAGAGGAGATCGACCGAGCCCTGCGGCCCGGCGAAGCGGAAGGTCAACGTCTTGGTGTCGCCGCCGACGAGCGGCGTGCCGTCGGCGCGGGCGCGCGGAAAACGAATCACCCACCCGCGCGAGAAGATCGACGCGTACGGGTAGAACTCCATGTCGAGCTGCCGCCGCTCCTTGACGCTCGTCACCGACGCCGGCGTGACCTCGTGCCCCTGGTCGTCGGCGAGCGTCAGGCGCCAGATGCTCTTGGTGCTCGTCAGGTCGTTGAGCGCATAGTCGTGGGTCGCGGTCTCGACGTGGAACTCGTAGCTGTCGGCGCCGTCGGTGAGGATCTCGCCGCGCACGCGCGCCTGGTTCTCCTCGCCGATGCGGTAGAGCTCGATGTACTTGGCGGCGTAGGCGTAGCGGAACTCGGGCGCGCGCAGCGTGGCGTCGACGTCGAGCGCCGCGTCGAAGTCGCTGCGCAGGTTGGCGTGCCGCGTCCACTTCTTGAGCTGATCGACGTAGTCCTTCGCCGTCGGTGTCGGGCTCGGATCGCCGAGCGACACGCGCGGCGGTGCGCCCGCACATCCGACGAAGAAGAGCGCCGCGGCCAGCGCCAGACGCTTCATCGGAAGTCGCTCTTCTTGAACAGCGCCGTGAGCGGGACTTCCTTCTCCACCGCCTCGCGCCCGCCCTCTTCGCGGTCGACGAGCGTGAAGACGCGCTTGACGTCGAGGCCGTGGATGCGCGCCCGCTCGATGGCCTTGATCGTCGAGCCGCCGGTCGTGCAGACGTCCTCGACGATGGCGACGGGCGTGCCCGGCTGGACCGTCTTGTCGCCTTCGAGCCACTTCTGCGTGCCGTGGCCCTTCGGCTCCTTGCGTACGTAGAAGGCGTCGATGGGCCGCTTGCGCGCCCACGACACGGTCGCCACGGCGGAGGCGATCGGGTCGGCGCCCATCGTCAGCCCACCGACGGCGCGCACCTCGGGCGCGATGTTCTCGAGCAGCTCGTTGATGAGCGTGCCGACGAGGAAGTGCCCTTCGGCGGTCAGCACGGCCTGCTTACAGTCGATGTAGAAGTTCGAGGGCTTGCCCGAGGCGAGGATGACCTCGCGCTCCTCGTAGGCGAGCGACTTGAGCAGCTCCAGCAGTCTCGTGCGCGTGTTCATGAGCTCTTTCGGATGAGCGGTTTGCGACCGGGCGCGGCCAGCTCGGGAATCTCGCGCACGCGCGGCGGCGCGGTCGGCGTCGGAGCGGCGGCATGGACCGGAGCGGCGGCATGGACCGGAGCGGCGGCAGCGACCGCGGGCGCGCTTGCCGTCGGTGTTGCCACCGCGAGCGGCGGCGCCGGCTTCTTGCGCATCCGAATTTGCCCGTCGAACTGCGCGCCTTCGTCGATGGCCACGCGCGGCGCCTCGATGTCGCCAGTCAGCCGCGCGGTCGACAAGAGGCGGACCAGCCCCGACGCGATGACCGGGTGCGTCAGCTCGCCCCCGACCGTGACCTCGCGCCCCCGAACCTCGCCGCCGATGCGGGCGCCGGCCGCGATGGTGACCCCCGCCTCGCCGTGGACCGCGCCTTCGACGATGCCGTGAATTTCCAGGTCGTCTTTGCCGTGGAGGGCCCCCGCGATGCGCGTCTCAGCCCCGATGACCGTCTTCATTTCGGCGTCGACGCTATCACAGCGAACGTTGACCTGCCACCAACCCGCCACTACAGTCATCGAACTCCCATGGCTTCCGCACAATCCGAACGCCCGATCGCGAGCGTCGACGAGCTGGTAGCCTATTTC
This sequence comes from Myxococcales bacterium, assembly GCA_028287105.1. Lineage (GTDB taxonomy): Bacteria > Myxococcota_A > Polyangia > Palsa-1104 > Palsa-1104 > JAQBQH01. The sequence goes on along the minus strand of JAQBQH010000142.1, from coordinate 16,384 downwards.
GCGCGCGGCTCGAAGCCAACCAGCGACCTCAAGATCGGCGTGGAGCACGAGAAGCTCGGCGTCCTCAGCGACGGGCGGGCCCCCGAATACGACATCATCCGCCGCCTCCTCGAGGCCATGGCCGACCGCGGCTGGACCCGGGTGGAGGAGGGCGGCAAGCTGATCGCGCTGTCGCGCGCCACCTGCGGCACCATCACGCTCGAGCCGGGCGGGCAGGTCGAGCACTCGGGCGCGCCATGGACCACCGCGATCCAGGCGGTCCGCGACAACGACAAGCACACCGACGAGCTCTTGCCGCTCGCCGCCGACCTCGGCATCCGCTTCCTCGGCATCGGCTTCCGCCCCTTCGGCACCATCGACGACGTGTCGTGGATGCCCAAGGGTCGTTACCGCGTCATGCGCGCCTACCTGCCGACCCGCGGCTCGATGGCGCACGAGATGATGAAGCGCACCACCACGGTGCAGGCGAACCTCGACTACGAGTCCGAGAACGACGCCATGGAGAAGCTCCGCACCTCCATGGGCGTCTCGTCGCTGGTGACGTCGCTCTTCGCCGCCTCGCCGCTCGTCGACGGCAAGCTCTCGGGCTACCAGTCGTATCGGGCGCGCGCCTGGCTCGACACCGATCCCGATCGCTGTGGCCTTCTGCCGTTCACCTTCCGCGACGACTCGCGCTTCTCCGACTACGCCGAGTGGGCGCTCGACGTCCCCATGTTCTTCATCTATCGGGACGGCGAGTACCGCCCGTCGAACGGCATCACGTTCCGCACCTTCATGCGCGACGGTCACGAGGGCGAGCGCGCCTTCATGAAGGACTGGGAGGTTCACCTCTCGACGCTGTTTCCCGAGGTGCGCCTCAAGACCTTCGTCGAGGTGCGGCAGGCCGACGCCTCGTCGCGCGAGATGGTGCGCGCGCTGCCGGCGTTGTGGCGCGGCCTCCTGTACGACCGGGACGCGCGCCGCGCCGCCTGGTCGCTCGTCGCCGATTGGCCGCTCGACGAGCGGCTGCGCGTCTACCGCACGACGCCGAAGGAGGGCATCCACGGCCGCGCGCACAATCGGCCGATGGTGCAATACTGTCGCGAGCTGGTCGCCATCGCGCGCAGCGGCCTCGAGCGGCTCGGCGCCGCCGAGGAGGTCGCGCTGTTGCAGCCGCTCGAGCGCATCGCCGCCGAAGGTCGCACGCTGGCCGACGAGATCGCCGCCGAGTTCGAGCGTACCGGCGGTGACGTCGCCAAGATGATCGAGTTCCTGCGCCTGCGCTGACGCGGCCTCTGCGCCTGCTCAGTGCGTCGGGGTGCCGTTGCGGCCGTTCTTCTTCGCCAGCAGCGCCGCCAGCTGCTGCATCGCCTCGGCCTTCGTCGGCGTCGGCGGCTTGGGCGGCTTCAAGAGCAGCCGCTCCAGCTCCGCGGTCGCCTCGGCCATGCGCGGCCGCGCCCGCTTGAGGCTGCGCGCCAGCTTCTCTTCCGAGAGCCCCCACTCGGCCGCCAGCGCGTCGATGTCGTCGCCGGGCCGTTTGCGCGCCTTCTGATTGTCCGGCGGCATCGTGATGGGGCGCGTGTACTCGTAGGGCGTCCGGCCGTCTTGTTTGTCGTCTTCGACGTCGTCGACTGCGATCGGCCGCGTCTCGCCGCGATCGGGCATGGCCATGAGCGGCGGCGACTCCGCCCGCTGCGGCTCCGGTCCGCTCGACGGCAGCGCCGGCTCGGGGTCGGCCGAAGGCGGCTCGTCGCGCATCTGCGGCGACTCGGGCAAGGTCGATTCACCGACGGGAAGCGGCAGCGACTCGTCGCGCGACGGCATCCGATCGACGCGCGAGTCTTCGTACGGCAGCCGATCGGCGCGCGAGTCCTCTCGCGGCGTAGAGATCGTATGCGCCGACGACGTCGGGATCGGCATCGGCAGGCCGGGATTGGTGCCGTGCTCCGCCCGCCAGCGCAGCGCGCGATCGATGACCGCCTGCGAGTCGGCGTCGAGCCGCATGAACTTGACGCCCATGCCGTGCGCCTTCGACGGCTGCGCGGGGTCGAACTCCTTGGTCCACTGCACCTGGCCCTCGCCGCGAATGATCGACGACGTCGTCGCATCCGAGAGGAGGAACTCGAACCGCACATAGGTGCCGATGGGCTTGGGCTGCTTGGTGGCGATGAAGATGCCGCCGCGCGAGATGTTCACCGCGTATTTCTGGATGAACGTATCGACGTCGGGATACTTCAGCTTGATCCGCATCGACGACGTCGAGCGGTCACCGACGCGGCTGTCTTGCCCGGCCACGCCTCATGGTATCACACGACCAGGCTGTAGACCTTTTCCAGCGCCTCGTCGAGCTTGTCCGCGTCGCTGCCGCCGGCCTGGGCCAGGTCGGGACGACCGCCGCCCTTGCCGCCGACGATCTTGGCCAGCTCGCCAATGATCTTGCCCGCGTGGATCTTGCCGACCAGGTCCGCGGTCACGGCGGCGACGAGCGCCACCTTGCCGTCGGCCACGCCGCCGAGCACCACCACGCCCGACTTGAGCTTGTCGCGCAGCTGATCGGCCACTTCGCGCAGCGCCTTGGGGTCGCCCACGTCGGCGCGCGTCGAGAGCACCTTGATGCCGCCGATCTCACGCACGGTCGACATGAGGTCGCGCCCGCCGCCGCCCATCGCCATCTTGCGTTTGAGGTCGTCGATCTCGCGCCGCTGGCTTTTGAGCTCTTCCTGCAGCCGCTCCACGCGCTGGGCCGCCTCGAACGGCGACGACCGCACGCGCTCGGCGACGTGATTGAGCTCGTCTTCGATCTTGCGCACGTAGTCGAGCGCGCCGGCGCCGGTCACCGCCTCGAGGCGGCGCACGCCCTGCGCGACGCCGATCTCTTGCGTGATCTTGAAGAGCCCGATGTCGCCCGCGCGTCGCACGTGGGTGCCGCCGCACAGCTCGACCGACTTCGAGCCGATGCGCATGACGCGCACGGTGTCGCCGTACTTCTCGCCGAAGAGCGCGACGGCGCCCGACTTCTTGGCGTCGTCGAAGCCCATGGTCTCGATCACCGAGTCGGCGTTGTGGCGGATCTCGTCGTTCACCAGATCTTCGACGCGCCGCCGCTCGTCGTCGGTCAGCGGCTGAAAGTGCGCGAAGTCGAAGCGCAAGCGATCGGGCGCGACCAAGGAGCCCTTCTGCGCCACGTGCGTGCCGAGGACGTCCTTGAGCGCCAGGTGCAGAAGGTGCGTCGCCGAGTGGTTGGCGCGGATGCGATCGCGCCGCTCCACGTCGACCGCGAGCTTGGCCTCGCCGAGCGCGGGCGTGCCCGAGACGGTGCGCCCGAGGTGCAGCACGAGCCCGCCCGGCGTCTTGAGCGTATCGACGACCTCGATGACGAAGCCCGCGCCCTCGATGCGGCCGGTGTCGCCCATCTGGCCGCCCGACTCGCCGTAGAACGGCGTCCGATCGGCCACGACCTCGACCTTGCCGTCGGGGAGATCGCGCAGCCAGGCGATCTTGCCGGTGGCCTCGGTCGCTTCGTAGCCGAGGAACTGCGTCGCGCCGAGCTTGGTCTCGAGCTCTTTGTGCACGTCGGCGACGCCGGCCTCGCCCGAGCCGGCGAACTCGCCGCGCGTGCGCTGCTTGTCCATCTCCGCTTCGAAGCCCGCTTCGTCGACGCCGTAGCCGCGCTCCTCGGCGATGACGCGCGTCAGGTCGACGGGGAATCCGTAGGTGTCGTAGAGCTTGAACACCGTCTCGCCCGCGAGCGTCGCGCCGCGAGACAGCTTGCCGAACTGCTCGTCGAGGAGCTTCATGCCGCGATCGACGGTGCGGCGGAACGACTGGTCCTCGGCGTCGACGGTGCGCACGATGAGCCCCTTGGCCTCCTCGAGCTCCGGATAGGCGTCGCGCATCTCGGCGACCACGCGCTCGCACAGGAGGCGGAACTGCCCCTCGCCGAGCCCGAGGCGCACGCCGTGGCGAATCGCGCGGCGCATGATGCGACGCAGCACGTAGCCGCGCCCCTCGTTCGACGGCGTCACGTTGTCGGCGAGCAGGAACGCGGTCGCGCGCGCATGGTCGGCCAGGACGCGCATCGACACGTCGTCATCTCCGTCGGTGCGGCCGTAGTTCTTCTTGGCCAGCTCGCCGGCCATGAGCACCAGCGGCCGCAAGAGATCGGTGTCGTAGTTCGACTGCACGCCCTGCACGACCGTGGTGACGCGCTCGAGCCCCGCGCCGGTGTCGATCGACGGCCTGGGCAGCGGCGTCAGCGGCGAGTCCTTGGTCTTCTTCTCGAACTGCATGAAGACGAGGTTCCAGATCTCGACCCACTCGTCGCCGCCGAACTTGGCGAGATCGGGCGCACCCTCTGGGACCCAGTAGTGGATCTCGGAGCACGGCCCCTGCGGGCCGGTGTCTCCCATCATCCAGAAGTTGTCCTTCATGCCGAGGCCGAAGATGCGGTCGTCGCCGAAGCCCGAGATCTTCTTCCACAGCGTGCGCGCCTCGTCGTCGGGACCGAGCTTGAGCTTCTCGTCGCCGCCGAAGACCGAGATGACCAGCCGCTTGGGATCGATCCCCAGCTCGCGCGTCAGCCACTCCCACGCGAACTGGATGGCGTCGTCCTTGAAGTAGTCGCCGAACGAGAAGTTGCCGAGCATCTCGAAGAAGGTCTGGTGGCGCGCGGTGCGCCCGACGTTCTCGAGGTCGTTGTGCTTGCCGCCGGCGCGCACGCACTTCTGCGACGTGGTGGCGCGCTTGTACGGCCGCGACTCGCGTCCGGTGAACACGTCCTTGAATTGGACCATGCCCGCGTTGGTGAAGAGGAGCGACGGGTCGTTTGCCGGAACCAGTGGCGAGGAGCGCACCACTTCGTGCGCGTTCTTCTTGAAGTACTCGAGAAAGCTCCGGCGAATATCGCGAGCCGTGTGCGACGACATGCGTGTTTCTATAGCACGTAGCCGACGACGATGATGCCTCCGAAGTACTGGTCGGTACCGCCGTTGGCGACCTTGGCCGGCATCGCCGCGCCGGGGTCGAACTTGAGGCTGAAGCGCTCGTAATAGCCCTCCGCGCCCAGCTTGAGACCCTTGTAGACGAAGAAGTCGAGGCCGCCGCGCACGCGCACGCCGAAGCTCTTGGTCGGCCCATACTCGGTCGCGAGATCGGCGATCGGTCCCGAGTCGAAGACGATGTGATAGTCGAACATGGCCCACAGATAGGCCCACTCGGCGAAGTGCACGCGCATGCCGGCGCCGAAGGTCGCGTACTTGTAATTCACGTCGGCCGGCCCGACGTCACCGCCGGTCGCGTCCTTGGAGAGCGCGAACGAGTGCAGGCCGGCGCCGGCGTTGATGAGCAGCTGCGGCAGCGGCAGCGACTTGTAGAGGATGAGGCGCCACCGCAGCCCACCCTCGGCGCGCAGCTCGGTGGTCGCGAACTTCTGCGTCGGATCCTGCTTCGAGGTCGAGTCGGGCCAGAACGGCTTGTCGACGGTGGCGCCGAGCCCGAGGCCACTGAAGACCCCGTGCGCCTTGTTCCAGGTGAACGCCAGCGGATAGAGCGTCACGTCGCCGCGGATGCCGGCGACGATGCCCGACGAGAACTTCGGTTGCGACGCGGGATCGAAGTCGAACGAGCGGCCGGTGAGCGTGGCGGCCGCCGAGATGTCGAAGTAGGGCGCCCAGCGCGGGCGCCCCGTCGTCGCCGGCGGCTTCTCGCTCTTGGAGAGCACCGGCGGCGGTGGCTCCGTCGACGACGCGGTCAGCGGCGTGTCGTCGATGGGCTTGACCTCGGGCTGGCGCGCCGTCGCCTTCGCCTCCGGCGTGCGTGCGTCCGGCGTGCGCGTCGCCGGCGTGCGCGCCTCGGGTGTGCGCGCTTCGGGCGTCCTGCCCTCGGGAGCTTTGCCGTCGGGTGCCTTGGCCTCGGGCGTCTTGCCCTCGGGGCTCTTCGCGTCGGCCGGCTTGGCGTCGGGATTGACCGTCGAGTCGAAGGCGCCGCCGATCTCGGTACCGAGCAGCGCCAGCGTCTCGGCGTTCATGCGCGGCGCCTTGAGCGGATAGCGCAGCCGCTCGCGCGTCTTGCCGCTCTTGCCGTCGCGCACGCTGACGATGAGCTGCCACTTGGTGCCGTCGCGCTTGACGATGCCGGTGATCACCACCTCGGCGCCCACGTCCTCGGCGACGGCGGCGATGTCCTCCGACGAGTGCGACGGCGCGAACAGCTTGCGCGCCGCCTTCAGCCACGTCGTCTGCGGCACGATCGCCGCCTTCTTGCGCAGCGTCCGCACCACCACCGCTTCGGCCTGTTTCGCCTGCGGTCCGGTGAACGGCACGACCGCCAGGAGCGGCTTCTCGCCGTTGGCTGCGTCGGCGTGCGCGCACGCGAACAGGACGACAAATGCGGCAATCGCGATGGTTGGGAGGCGGGGCAAGCGGGGCTATCTTCTGCGATCGAGCTCTAGCGGAATGTCTGCCGGATCACGAACGGCACCGGGCTGAGCCGGCGTCGCCTGACCGCCTTGCGAAATCTGCTCGCCCGATTTGGCCACGCCGCGGAACTGTAGCGCGAAATCGTCGGGCGTCGTCGACGAAGAGAGCGCCGTCTCGTAGGTGATGAGCTTCCGCGACACGAGGTCGGCCAGGCACTGATCAAATGTCATCATGCCGTAGGGGTTGCGGCCGTTGGCGATCGCCTCGCGGATTTCGCGCGTGCGCTTGGGATCTTCGAGGAGCTCGCGGATGCGCGTCGTCATGATCAGGATCTCGACCGCGGGGACCATGCCCTTGCCGTCGGCGCGGGCGACGAGACGCTGCGAGATGATGCCCTTCAACACCGCCGCCAGGGCCAGGCGGATCTGCTGCTGCTGATGCGGCGGAAACATGCCGATGATGCGGTTGACCGTCTCGACCGCGTCGAGCGTGTGCAGGGTCGACATGACGAGGTGGCCGGTCTCGGCGGCGTGCAGCGCCGTCTCGATGGTCTCCTCGTCGCGCATCTCGCCGACGAGGATGACGTCGGGATCCTGGCGCAGCGCCGCGCGCAACGCCTTGGAGAACGACTCGGTATCGAAGCCGATCTCGCGCTGATTGACCACCGAGCGGCGGTCCTTGTGCATGAACTCGATCGGGTCCTCGACCGTGACGATGTGCGAGGCGTTGTTGCGGTTGATGAAGTCGATCATCGCCGCCAGCGTCGTCGACTTACCGGAGCCGGTGATGCCGGTGACGAGGACCAGCCCGCGCTCTTCGGCGCACAGCTTCTCGACGGCCGACGGCAGGTTGAGCTTTTCGAAGCCCGGGACCTCGGGCGGGATGATGCGGAGGACCATGCCGGTCTGGCCGCGCTGCCGGAAGACGTTGACGCGATAGCGGACCCCGTCGGGTGTGCCGTACGAGAGGTCGGCCTCGTGATGCTTGTCGAAAGTGTCGCGCTGCTTGTCGTTCATCAGGTTGACCGCGAACGTCCCGATGACCTCGGCCGTCAGCGGCGGGGTATCGCGTAGGGTGCGAAGATCACCTTTGATACGAAATACCGGCGGTAGCCCGGCCTTGAGATGCACGTCCGAGGCGCCTAGCTGCCGGGCAGCCCCAAGGACATGATCGAGAATCTGGTTCATGGCACCATCGTACCGCAACATGCTACGATTTCGCTAGCGTATGAGCGACGCCGGGCGCTGCCCCCACTGCAAGACGGAGCTTCCAGAAGCCGCCACCTTCTGCGCTGCCTGCGGCCGGCGCGTCGAGGGCTGGAAGGTCGATCAGAACACGACGCCGGCCCTCGGGGAGACCGCGCTGCCTGGGGGCGACGACGCCACCCGCCAGATGCAGCCGACACCGTCGCTGCTGCGGGCCGCGGCCATCTCGGTGAAGAAGGGCGGCGTGGCGGACAAGAAGGGGGCCGCGACGAAGCGCGCCGCGACGAAGCGCGCCGCCACGAAGGTCGGCGACACCAAGGGCAGCGACACCAAGGGCAGCGACCCAAAGGGCAGCGACCCAAAGGGCAGCGGGCGCCGGCCCCATCGGTCGCGCCTACCATTAATGATGGCGATGCTGCTGGTCGCGGCCGCCGGTGGGGCCGGTGGCTTTCTGATCGTGCGCGGACGAGTCCGCCGCGCACCACCGCAGCCGAAACCGCCGGCGGTGACCGCGCTCCCGTCGGTGACCGCCCCCGCAGCCCCCGTCGTGGTCGCTCCGAGCGGCGCGCCCGCGACACCGCCGGCGCCGAAGGTGACCATGCGCAAGAACAACGCCGGCAAAAAGGCGCACGTCATCTCGTCGGTGCCGGTCGCCGTCAAAGCGGACAAAAAGCCCAAGAAGGTGGCGGCGTCGTCGTCGGCCGGCTTGCCGCACAAGAGCGTCACCACCGACTCCAAGGCGCTCACCATGCCGACCGCGCAACGCGAGACCACGGGCGAGTCCGGTGCGCCCACTCCCGCCGCGGCCAATGACAGCGACGACAAAGAGGTCGCCGAGGCGCGCATCGACGCCGACTCGGTCCGCCTGGTCGTCCGCCTGCACCTGCCGCAGGTGCGCTCCTGCTACGCGCGCGCCTTCAAGGACGGCTCGCCCGGCGGCGCCGTGGAGCTCGGCTTCGCGATCGACGGGCAGGGCCACGCGAAAAACGTGCGCACCGAGACCAACACCACCGACTCCGAGCCGCTGGCGCGCTGTCTCGAGGCGCGTGTCAAGGAGTGGCAGTTCCCGCGCCCCGTCGGTGGTGACTACGAGCTCATCTACCCGTTCGTCTTCGCGCCCGGTAGCTGATAAGCTCTTCGACGACATGGCTCAGGGGGACGGACAGGAAGTCCTGGTCGTCGACGGCGACGAGAAGGTGCAGCGCGGTCTCGCGCAGATGTTGAGCGAGAACGGCCTCGTCCCGACCGTCGTCCCCGACGCGGTGCGCGCGCGCGAGCTGGTGCGAGAGAAATACTTCGCCGTGGCGCTGCTCGATCTCGACACGCCGCAGACCAACGGCGGCCTCGAGCTGGTGCGCTGGTTCAAGCAGAACGCGCCGACGACGACGACCATCGTGATGGCGTCGCGCAAGGTCTTCGAGTCGGCGGTCGAAGCGTTTCGCGCCGGCGCCACCGACGTCATCGTCAAGTCGCCCGATCAGGTGCAGTACCTGCGGACGCGCGCCGTCGAGGCTGCGCAGGGCGTGCAGAAGAGCGCCGCCGACGACAAGCTGATCCAGGAAGTGCTCGGCGTGCACGAGGACTTCCTGAAGCGCCTCATGGACGCCACCCGCAAGGCCGCGGAGCTCGAGGAGCAGATCGGCGGCGGCTCGCATCCGTCCGCCGCCGACGAGGAGTGCGCGCTGCTCGTCGTCGAGGACGACGGCTGGCTCGCCAAGCAGCTCAAGGCGGCGCTGCAGGTGCGCGGCGGCTACTCGCTCGTCACCGTCACCACCGGCGGCGAAGCGCTCGATCAGGCGGGCGGCCGCACCTTCCAGCTGGCGCTCGTGCGTGACGCGCTGCCCGATCTCACCGGCACCATGGTGGTGAGCGCGCTCAAGGCGCAGTCGCCCGACACGCTGACCATCCTCTATTCACGTCCCGGCGCAGGGCCGGGCAAGGCCGAGGTCATCGAAGGCTCGCGCACCATCGCGCTCGTCCCCGAGTTCTCCGACGCCAGCCAGATGATCGAGCGCATCGACGAGCTGCGCGAGGCGTTCCGCCGCAAATCCCGCGAACGGCGTCTGCTCGCCGCCTTCCGCCAGGACAACTACGAGCTGCTCCGCCGCTACGCCGATCTGAAGCAGCGCCTGCTCCGCGCCGCCAAGTAGCCCCTAGCCTAGCAGGATGTTGAAGAATGGCGTTCGGTGCGCAGCATCGCCACTCCGCAAGGCCGCGACGAGCCCGAGTTGCTTCCCCGGCGTCAACAGGCTCAGCATGCTCGCTTGAATCCTGTCAAAGGAGCTGCATCAGGGCTTCTTCGACGCCGTTGTGCCCGGTCACGGCCTCACCCACCTGCACGAAGCCGCACTTCTGGAGCACTCTCATCGAGCCGACGTTCTGCGTCGCGACGTAGGCGTAAACAGGGCGGCTCTGCTCGTGGTCGGCCACGAACTCGGTGAGCGCCGCGGTCGCCACGCCTCGGCCCCAGAATGCTTTGGCGATCCAATAGCCGACCAGACGCTTGCCGTCCTGTTCCCAGCTCCCGATGTTGCCCGCCACCTCGCCCTCGACGACAATCGCCTTCTTCTTGGCGCTCGAGTTACCGAGCACCTTCGTATGCCAATGAGTCATGAAGGCGTCGTGGTCGCGGGCAGGCCAAGCCGCCATCCGGATCGCTTCCGGCTCTCGTTGATGCTCGAATAGGATCGGGAGATCTTCTTCCTTGACGTCGCGCAGCGCCATTTACACCTCGAAATCAACTCTATCCTGCTAGGCCTTCGCGCCCTCGTCGATCTTCCAGACCTCGGCGCCGAGGATGAGCGGCCGATCGGTCGGATCCATTTCGATCAACAGCGGCATCGTGTCGGCGTCGCCGCCCTGCTTGTTGAAGAACCCGATACCGCGCACGACCGCGGTGCGCGCCGGGCCGCCGCCGCGCAGCTCGACGCGATCGCCGACGGCCACGCCGGGATTGTCGCGCGGCACGCCCGGCACGAGGACCCAGCCGTTGCCGCGCACGTTGAACGCGTCGAAGACGCGGAAGAGCCAGGTCGCCGCCATCGCGCCTACTCCGTCAAGACGCCGATATACGGCAAATTCCGATATTTTTGCGCGTAATCCAATCCATAACCAATGACGAACAAATCGGGGATCGTGAAGCCGAGATAGTCGATGGCGCACGGCTTCTTCATGCGTGACGGCTTGTGCAGGAGCGAGCAGAGCTTGACGCTCGCCGGGTGGCGCGTGCGCATCTGGTCGAGGAGATAGTCCATCGTCAGGCCGGTGTCGACGATGTCCTCGACGATGAGCACGTGCTTGCCGTCGATCGGCTTGGTCAGATCGAACGTGATCTGCACGACGCCCGAGGACGAGGTCTCGTCGCCGTAGCTCTGCACGCCGAGGAACTCGACCCGCAGATCGGGCAGCTCGATCGCGCGCGCCAGGTCGGCCATGAAGATGAACGAGCCCTTCAACACGCCGACCAGCACCAGCTCCTGCCCGGCATAATCGCGCGTGATATCGGCGCCCAGCTCGCGCACGCGCGCGGCGATCTGCTCGGCCGAGAGCTGCACTTGAATTCGCTTGTCCATGATCTCGTCTCCGGTCGCGCGCGCGCTCATACGAAACTATTATTCATCACTTCGCCGAGACCACCACCGCCCGGCACGATGTAATGCTTGTCGGTGAGCCCGCGCTCCTCGTCCCAGCGCTCGCCCGGCGTCGTCTGCAGCACGTCGGCCGCCGACAGCCCGCGGTCGAGCCGCAGCGCGTACACCGTCACCTCGGGATGCTTCTTGGTCACGTAACGCAGATATTCGGGCGTGATGATGAGGTGCACCGAAATGATCTTGCCCGGGTGCCCGTAGGTGTCGGAGCCGTACTGCTCGATCACCTTGGAGATGGTCGAGCCGGTCGCGCCCATCGGGTCGGGGATGAGCAGCATCGCGCCGTCGACGGGGCCGCCGATCTTGCTGCCGTAGACGCCGGCGCCGGTCACGCCGCCCTTGTCGTCGACGGTGCGCGCCAGCGCCAGATGATCCTGGCGCACGCCCTCCGGCTGCAGCAGCTGATTGAGAAAATCGTAGGTCACCTGCGACGGCATCAGGCCGGCGCGCGCGACTGCCACGACCACCGCCGGCGTCGACGTCGCGATGGCGTCGCCGCGCCAGACTCCGCGCGGGGTCACGTCGATCATGCGCGTCGGCACCGCCATCGACTCGCGCGGAAACTCGGTGGCGATCACCTCGTGCACCAGCTGCCGATAGAGCTCACCGACGAGCCGATTGATCTCCGGCTGCACCGTGCCCTTGGCGCACACCCGCGCCAGCATCGCCAAGGACAGCGGATCGCCGAGGATGTGCACCTTGTCGCCGTAACGGTGCGCGATCTCGCAGGGGCGATACGGCAGACTCTGGAACTGCACGTCTGCGGGCGGCTTGTCGGGCGACGGTGCTGGCGGCGTCATGGCCGCGGATGCTACTTCGCCCACATCGCCGGATCCAGCGTCACGTCCTTCTCGACGGCGCCGACGTCGACGCGGACCTTGTAGCCCATGCCGGGATCGTCGATGTCGATGCGTGACGGCGTCTCCTTCACCGTGCGCCCCGGCTCGGTCACGACGGTGAGATCGCCCTGGTGCGTGACGCTGCGGCCGGCCGGGCGCGGCTCGAGATCGTAGGCCGCCTGCAGATCGGCCGCCATCGACGGTAGGATCTTTCCGAGCGCCGACGAGCTGGGATCCTTGATCGACTCGATGACCCGCACCTCGCCCGCGACCGAAACGATGTCGAAGAGCGTGATCCCCGCCGGGCCGAGCGCGCGCAAGCGGAAGCGATCCGGTTTCTCGACGGCGATGAGCCCGCGCACGGTGCGCTTCTGCCCGCCCGCCTCGATGGTCACGCGATGCTCGGCGCGCATCGTCTTCCAGGTCGCCGCCGTCGGTGCCAGCGTCGGCGGCGGCGGTGCGTGCGCGCATCCCGCAACCGCGAATGCGAGCGCGAGGAGCAGCACCCACAGCGGCGAGAAGAAGACCAGCTTGATGACCCGCATCGTGTCGCGAAACCCATGAAAGTGGCTGGAGTGATCGGTGCGGTAGATCGTCTTGATTGGGACCTCGACGAGCGGCAGCTTCATCTTGGCCGCGCGCAACAGCAGCTCCGTCTCGGTGTCGAACTTCGTCGACTTGAGCGGCACGTCGAACATCGCGCTCGGATAAACGCGGAATCCCGACTGCGTATCGGAGTAGCGCATGCCGGCATACTTCGAGATCCACCACGTCGAGATGCGATTGCCGATGCGGCTGCGGCGCGGCATGTCCTCGGGTCGAAAGCTGCGCACGCCCACGATCACCGCCGTCGGTGACGCCGCATGCGCCGCCAGCAGCGCCGGCAATTCGCCGGGATCGTGCTGCCCGTCGGCATCCATGGTCAGAACAGCGGTCGCGCCGATCTTCTTCGCGTAGGCGAATCCGGATGCCAGCGCCGCGCCCTTGCCGCGATTGGCGGGATGGCGCAGCACCGTCGCGCCCGCGGCCTCGGCCGCAGTGGCCGAGCCGTCGCTCGAGCCGTCGTCGACGACTACCACCTGTAGCCCCGTGGCACGCGCGCCGCGCACGACGTCACCGACGCTCGCCGAGCCCTGGTAACAGGGGATGACAACGATGGTCACGCTCTCCTGATACCAGAGAATCGCGCGTCGATCACGGCAGCGGCGGTGGTGACGGCTCCGGCGGCGCCATCGGTTCCGGCGGCATCTCCGCCGGCGGGGGTGGCGGCGGCAGCGCCGGGGGTGGCGGCGGTACGGCGCGGTACACCGGCCGCGTCGCGTACTCGTTGCCGCAGCTGGCGTCGTGACACTCCACCATGCGCGTCTGACGGTAGCCGCATCCGGTAGCGGCGAGCAGCACGAGACCGATCGTCCACTTCATGGGCGTCCTCCTCGGGGGAAGATGCGCTCCCAGGCGGCCCAGCCAAGCGCCGACGGTCACGCGCTCACACCGGCGACAGCGCGAACGTCATCTGCCCGCGCGCGAGCACCCGCTCGCCGACGCGCGCTTCCCCTTCGAAGCGGACGAGCGTGCCGAGCGTCGCAGTGCGCGTGGCGCGCAACACGATGACGTCGCCGGCGACGGCCCGCCCGTCGAACTCGAAGCGCGTCGCCGCCACGAGCAGCCCGCGATGCGCTCCGAGCGCCCCCGCGTTGGCGCACGCCGCCGTCTGCGCCAGCGCCTCGAGCAGCAGCACCTCCGGCAGCCCGTCGGGCGCCAGCAGGGGATCGTCCGCCCCCAGATGCTTGATGGCCTCGACGAAATCCTCGCCGCGCGCGGTGACGCGGTCGACGAGCAGCCAGGGCGGCCGATGCGGGATCAGATCGACCAGCCGCTCCATGCGTCACCATCCATAGCATGCTAGATCTGGAGCATGACCACGATTGCGATCGAGTCGCGCGAGCGCGAGCAGCTGATCGACATCACCGACGAGGTTTCAAAGCTCGTTCGCGGGGTCGCGAGCGGTGTGGTGTGGCTGCATTGCCCCCACACGACGGCGGCGCTCACCATCCAGGAGAACGCGGATCCGGCGCTGCGCGAGGACTACCTCGAGCATCTGGCCAAGCTGGTTCCGCAGCCAGGCTTCCGCCACGACGAGGGCAACGCCGACGCGCACATCAAGGCGTCGCTCATCGGCACGACGCAGCCGGTGCTCGTCGAGGACGGCAAGCTGGTGCTCGGCCGCTGGCAGGCGGTCTACTTCGTGGAGCTCGACGGCCCGCGCCGCCGCGAGGTGGTCGCGCGCGTGCAAAAGGCATGAAGGTCCTCCTCGCGGCCCTGTTTCTCGTCGCTGGCTGCGCGCATCAGCAGAGCGCAAAACAGCAGCACATCGAGATGGAGCCGATGGTCTTCCAGGCGCATCCTGGCGGCACCGTCGAGCTCACCGACGCCGCGTCACTCTTCGAGCGCGCCGGCGCCGCCTTCGGCGAAAAAGCATTCACCGTCGCTGCCGAGACGTTCGACCGCATCGTGCGCGAATATCCCGACTCGCGCTACGTCGTGCCGTCGCTCTACAACGCCGGCCTCGCGCTCGAGGGCAATCACGATCTCGCCGCCGCCGCCGAGCGCTATAGGCGCATCGCCGTCGATCACGCCGCCTCCGCCGAGGCCATCGACGCCTGGTATCGCCTCGGCTTCGTCTACGGCGAAGCCAAGAACTTCGCCGCCGCCGCCGACACCTACGCGCAGATCCTGCAGCGCAAGGACCTGACGCTCGGCGATCGCCTGGAGGCCATGGCTCGTCGCGGCGTAGCGCAGTTCAATCAGAAGGACGTGATCGCCGCCGAGCACTCGTTCCGCGACGAGCTCGCCTACTGGCGTGCGCACGAAGCGGAGGAGCGCCTCGACTCCGACTTCTTCGTCGCCATGGGCGCCTACTACCTCGGCGAATGCGCGCACGAGCAGTACCGCCTCCTGCCGGTGCGGCTGCCCGAGAAGCAGATGGCGCGCGACCTCGAGGCCAAGGCGCGGCTCCTCCTGGTCGCCCAGTCGCGCTTCATCGACGCCATGCGTGTCAACCACGTCGAGTGGGCGACGGCGGCCGGCTTCCAGATTGGCTCGCTCTATCGCGAGTTCTACGACGATCTCGTGGGCGCGCCGGTTCCCCCCGGCTTGAAGGGCGAGGCGCGCGAGGTCTACCTCGAGGAAGTGCGCAAGCAGGTCAAGACGCTCCTGCAAAAGGCGATCAGCATCCACGAGAAGAACCTCCTCATGGCTGAGCGCGTCGGAGAGAGCAATGACTGGGTGCGTCGCTCCAACGATCAGATGGCGCAGCTCAAGAAGCTTCTACAGCCCGGTCCGGTCGGGCCACAGCCGCCGGAAACGACGCAACCCCCCGCGGCTCCCGAAAAGCCACCTTTGCCGCGGCCGCGGGATGATGTAAAACCGCCCGTCATCCTGTAGCGCGCGTCGACCGCAACAGTGGAAATCCCTTGACTGACGCGGCGCTGTGATCTATCAAATGCTCCTTTTAACATAGGCCAAGAGGCACACTGGCAACGAAACTTCTTGGGTTTCGCTGGCGTAGCTCACTTGGTAGAGCAGCTGACTTGTAATCAGCAGGTAATGGGTTCGATTCCCATCGCCAGCTCTTTGAAAGCTGAAACGGCACCAAAGTTAAGTCACCGGGAGGGGTTCCCGAGCGGCCAAAGGGAGCAGACTGTAAATCTGCCGGCATTGCCTACGAAGGTTCGAATCCTTCCCCCTCCACGAAATAGAAGCGAGGTAGCGAGATCGGGTGCACATTGGCGGGCGCGCTACCGACTGCGGGTGTAGCTCAGCTGGTAGAGCTCTAGCCTTCCAAGCTAGACGTCGCGGGTTCGAACCCCGTCGCCCGCTCCGAAAAAAGAATATCTGCCCACGTAGCTCAGTTGGTAGAGCACGTCCTTGGTAAGGACGAGGTCTGCGGTTCAATCCCGCACGTGGGCTCAGCAGAAAAAATCAAGCACGAGAACCGAGAGGACTGGTCATGGCCAAGGAAAAATTCGTTCGTAACAAGCCCCACGTCAACATCGGCACCATCGGTCACGTCGACCATGGCAAGACCACGTTGACGGCCGCGATCACCAAGACCCAGGCTTCGAAGAACCTCGCCAAGTTCATGGCGTACGACCAGATCGACAAGGCGCCGGAAGAGCGCGAGCGCGGCATCACGATCTCGACGGCGCACGTCGAGTACGAGTCGGACAAGCGCCACTACGCGCACGTCGACTGCCCGGGCCACGCCGACTACATCAAGAACATGATCACGGGCGCGG
>JAQBQH010000423.1 GCA_028287105.1 Myxococcales bacterium | reverse complement strand
CGGGTGGCCATCATCGTTTTGATCCGGACAATCTGCGCCGCCAGCTCCGTGCGTTACGCGAGCGCGAGCGCTAGGCGCGCGACCGACCGCACCACCCGCGGGTGCCGGAGCTGCCGGCTGGGCGTTCGCCGCGAGCGGTGACGGTCGTGCGGCTGGCTGGGGTCCAGAGCCGAGATACGCCGATGGCTAGACGGGCCGCTGCGCGCCGTGGCGCGTCGGTGAGCCGCCTCGGGCGCCCGCGCCGGTAACCTGCTCGAACGGTTGTTCGCCGGAGGGAGCGGGTGTGCGGGTGCTTGGGGTCGACCCGGGGCTCACTCGCTGCGGCCTCGGCGTGGTGGACGGCGGCGCGGGGCGCAGCGTCAGCTGTGTCGCAGTGCAGGTGCTGCGCACGCCACCGGCGGCAGCGCTCGGCGAGCGCCTGCTCGCCCTCGCCGACGTTGTGGAGCAGTGGATCACCATCCACCGCCCTGACGTCGTGGCCGTCGAGCGGGTGTTCAGCCAGCACAACGTCCGCACGGTGATGGGCACCGCCCAAGCCGGGGGAGTCGTGGCGCTGATGGCGGCGCGCGCCGGCCTGCCGGTCACCTTCCACACCCCGAGCGAGGTGAAGGCCGCCGTGACCGGCTCGGGGCAGGCCGGAAAGCAGCAGGTCACCGCCATGGTCACCCGGCTGCTTGCGTTACCGGATCGCCCCAAGCCAGCCGACGCTGCGGACGCCCTGGCGTTGGCGATCTGCCACTGCTGGCGGGCACCGATGCTGGCCCGTACCGCCGAGGCGCGAGTGCGGGCCGCCGAGTTGGCACGCCGGCACAAGGCACGGCTGGCCGCCGCGGCGGCTGCCAGAGCCGGGGTCGGTGGGGGCCGGTGATCTCCTCGGTGCGCGGGCCGGTGCTGTCGGTCGGGCTGGACCACGCCGTCATCGAGGTGGGCGGCGTCGGCCTCGCGGTGCATGCCACGCCGAGCACGCTCGCCGGCCTGCGAACCGGCACCGAGGCCCGGCTGGACACCGCGCTCGTGGTGCGCGAGGACTCGCTGACGCTTTACGGGTTCGCCGCCCCCGACGCCCGCGACTTGTTCCGGCTGCTGCAGACCGTGAGCGGGGTCGGCCCCCGGCTTGCGCTGGCCGCGCTGGCGGTGCTCGACCCCGACGAGCTGCGCCGGGCGCTGTCCGAGGGCGACCACACCGCGCTGACCAGGGTGCCGGGCATCGGCCGCAAGGGGGCCGAGCGCCTCGTCGTCGAGCTGCGCGACAAGGTGGAGGCCACCTCCGTCGCCGTGGCCGCCGCCAGCAACGGCGCCCGCCGCGACCACGTCGTCGAGGCGCTGGTTGGGCTCGGGTTCGCCGCGAAGCAGGCCGAGCAGGCGGTGGACGCCGTCCGGGCCGAGAACGGCGCCGGCGACGCGTCGACCACGCTGCGGGCGGCGCTGGTGAAGCTCGGCAGATCGGCATGATGGCGGTGTGAGCGAGAGCATGGGCGAGGCGAGCACCTCCGCGGTCTCCGCGGTGGCCGACCCCGCCGACGCCGAGGTCGAGGCCACGCTGCGGCCGCGCCGGCTGACCGAGTTCATCGGCCAGCCCAGGGTGCGTGAGCAGCTGGAGCTCGTGCTGGAGGGCGCACGCCGTCGCGGCGACCCGCCGGACCACGTGCTGCTCTCCGGGCCGCCCGGGCTCGGCAAGACCAGCCTGGCCATGATCATCGCAGCCGAGCTGGGCGCCGCCATGCGCGTGACGTCAGGGCCCGCCTTGGAGCGGGCCGGCGACCTTGCCGCGATGCTGTCCAACCTGCTGCCCGGCGAGGTCCTGTTCATCGACGAGTTCCACCGCAACGCCCGGCCGGCGGAGGAGATGCTCTACCTCGCCATGGAGGACTTCCGGGTCGACGTGGTGGTAGGCAAGGGCCCAGGGGCCACCAGCATCCCGCTGGACATCGCCCCGTTCACGCTGGTCGCGGCCACCACCCGCACCGGCGCGCTCACCGGCCCGCTGCGGGATCGCTTCGGCTTCACCGCACACATGGAGTTCTACGAACCGACCGAGCTGGAGCAGGTGTTGCGCAGGGCGGCGAAGATCCTGCGCGTCGACCTGCGCCCCGACGGTGCCGAGGAGATCGCCGGCCGCTCGCGCGGCACCCCCCGAATCGCCAACCGGCTGCTGCGCCGGGTGCGCGACTACGCCGAGGTGCGGGCCGACGGCGCGGTCAACAGGGCGATCGCGCAGGCCGCGCTCACCGTGTACGACGTCGACGACCTCGGGTTGGACCGGCTGGACCGCGCGGTGCTCAACGCGCTCGTGCGGTCCTTCGGCGGGGGACCTGTCGGGGTGTCGACGCTCGCGGTCGCAGTCGGGGAGGAGCCCGCCACGGTGGAGGAGGTGTGCGAGCCGTACCTGGTGCGCGCGGGGATGCTCGCGCGGACCCCGCGCGGTCGGGTCGCCACCGCCGCGGCGTGGCGCCACCTCAACCTGGAGCCGCCACCGCGGGCCGCCGGAGAGGCCCCGCCCG
>JAQBQH010000114.1 GCA_028287105.1 Myxococcales bacterium | reverse complement strand
GGTCCGCCGCATCGCCGGCCGCGTCATCTTCGCGGGCGCGCCGGTCGAAGGCGCCACCGTCGAGCTCGGCAGCGCGCTCAGCGACGCGGGCGTGCTCGCGCCGGCGGTGCAGCGCACCGGCAAGGACGGCCGCTTCGACTTCGGCGTGCAGCCGCCCGAGGCCTACACCGTCGCGGCCAGCGAGCGCGCGCACAGCCCGGCGGTGCTCGCCGTCGACGCGCGCGATCCATCGCTGGCGACCGAGAAGCTCGAGCTGCGCCTCGGCGGCTGCGAGGCTGCGCTCTTCGGCCACGTCGACGACGCCTCGGGCGGCCCCGTCGCCGGTGCACGCCTGTGCTACTCGCCGCCACGCGCGCTCGCCTGCGTCACGAGCGACGACGGCGGCGCCTACGAGCTGTGCGTCGGGCCGCGCCAGATCGCCGTCACCGTCGCCGCCAAGGGGTACGGCGCGGTCAACGAGACGGTGCGCTATGGGGGGCGGCGCGTGCAGCGCGACTTCTTGCTCACGCCCGAGGCCACGCTGGCCGGCCGCGTGGTGCGCGGCGACGACGGCACGCCGGTCCCCGGCGCCTGGGTGCGGTCGCTGCCCGGCGACGCCATGAGCCAGCGGCTCGCCGCGCCGACGGGCACAACGAGCGACGCGCAGGGCCGGTTCACGCTCGCCGGCCTTGCGCCGGGGCGACAGCGGCTGATCGCCGGCAGCGAGGGCCTACTGTCGGGCGAGGTCGTCGAGGTCAACGTCACGGCCGGCCGCAGCACCGACGGCGTGATCCTGCGCGTCCGCGCCGGCAGCCGCGTCTCCGGCGTGGTCACCGACGGGCGCGACCCGATCGGCGGCGCCACCGTGCGCCTCGCCGATCGCTGGCTCGGCTCGGACGCCGTCACCCAGCCCGACGGCAGTTTCACGCTCGAGAACGTGCCGCGCGGCAACAACGCCTTCACCGTCACGCCCTACCAGGTCGAAGAGCCGAAGACGCTGGTGGCCGATCGGCCGGAGCGGTCGGGCGTGCGCATCCGCGTGAGCGCGCTCGGCGCGATCAGCGGCCGTGTCACCCGCGGCGGCAAGCCGGTCGCCGGTGCCGAGGTCAACAACATGGGCATCGGCGCGACCGTGCTCACCGACGAGAGCGGGAGCTACCAGCTGCGCGGGCTGCACGCCGCCCACTATCAGATCTCGGCCGCCGACGCCGGCGCCGGCGCCTTCGGCATGGCGCCCGCCGTCGAGCTGGGCGCCGGCGAGCAGCGCACCGGCGTCGACGTCGACATCAAGTACGGCGGCAGCATCTCGGGCACCGTCGTCGAGGCGGACGGCAAGCCCGCGGCCGGCCTCTACGTGCGCTTCCAGGCCACCACCATCGACGACGGCGGCGACGACACCACGGCTACCGACGGCAGCTTCCGCACCGCGACGCTCATGGGCGGCGCCGACTACGTGCCCGTCGTCATGCCGGCCCAGCGCACGCACCAACGCTTCGCTCCTGCCGACGGCGCCTTCGCTCCCGTGCACCTCACCGACGGCAACAGCCACGTCGACGGCGTGCGCCTCGTGATCAAGCGCGAGCATCTGATGATCACCGGCCGCACCGTCGACGGCGACGGCGCGCCGCTCAGCGACGTGCGCGTCAACGCGCTGCACGACGGCGAGGTCGTGACCGGCGACGGCTTCTACGATCACGCGAGCTCGATCTCGGCCGCCGACGGCAGCTTCACGCTGCCCGACCTCGACGCCGCCAGCTACGACGTCGAAGCGCGCGCCGGCGACGGCAGCGAAGGCGTCGCGAGGAACATCGCGGCGGGTGCCGGCGGGGTCGTGGTCAAGCTCGCCGCCACCGGCGGCATCGACGGCACGCTCGTCGGATACGACGTGCCGCCGTCGGTGGTGGCGGCGCGCCTCGTCGACGGCAATTGGGTCTCGCGCTCGTTGGCCTCGGTCACCGGCAACAGCTTCACGCTGCGCGGCCTGCCGCCCGGGAGCTATCAGGTCTCGGCGCTCGGCACCGGCGGCGATGCGGTCGCCCTGCAGCTGCAAAGCGGCAAGACGAGCAACGTGACGCTGCGCAACCGCGGCGCCGCCACGCTCACCGGACGGGTCACCGACTGGCGCACGGGCGCGCCGGTTCTCGGGATGCGCTGCTTCGCCGGGCCCTTTCCCGCCGACGGGCAGCGGCCGGCGCTCGACTCGAGCAACGGCGCGTACACCGACGGCGACGGCCGCTTCACCATCGACAACGTCGCGCTCGGGCCTATCGGCGTGCTCTGCATCGCCACCGTCGACGCCACGTCGGATGGTGTGGCGTCGCTGACGGTGAGCGCCGGACAGCCGGCGAGCTGCGAGATTCAGGTGGTGGTGCCGTCGGGCGCGGCGCCGGGGAGCATCGGCGCGCGGCTCGATCGGGTGGCGTACGTCGGCGGCCGGTTCGTCGCGGTCGCGCCCGGGAGCGCCGCGGACAAGGCCGGCGTGCGCGCCGGCGACGCGGTGGCGACGGTCGACGGCAGATCCGTCGAGAAGCTGACGCCGGTGGGCGTGCTCTTCGCGCTCATGGGACGCCCGTACGGCGCGACGGCGCGGCTCGGCCTCCTGCGCGGCGGCGCGACGATCGAGAC
>JAQBQH010000110.1 GCA_028287105.1 Myxococcales bacterium | reverse complement strand
GGTCCGCCGCGGCCGTACGCGCCGGGGCCGCACGTCGTCGGAGCGCCGCGGCCGTACGCGCCGGGCCCGACGGTGGTGGGTCCGCCGCGCTCGATCGCGCCCGCGCCGCGCGCGTTCTCGTCACCAGGACCCGCGCGCGTTGCACCCGCACCCGCGCGCATCGCGCCGGCCGGCGGCGGTCACGTCGCACCAGCCCCCCACCCGGGCGGATTCGGCGGACGCCACCGGTGAAGCGGGTCCTGCTGCTGCACACCGGCGGTACGCTCGGCATGTCGGCGCGCCGGCCGAGCGCGCTTCAGCCGGACACCTACGCGCACGAGATCCTCTCTCGCGTCCCCGAGCTGGCGGCGCTGGCCGAAGTGTCGACGCGCATCTTGTGCAACCTCGACTCGTCGGACGTCGGCCCCGACGAGTGGACCGCGCTCGCCGACGAGGTCGCCGCCGCGCGCGCCGATCACGACGGCGTCGTCATCATCCACGGCACCGACACGATGGCCTACACCGCTTCGGCGCTGTCGTTCGCGCTCGGCGGCCTCGACCGCCCGGTGGTGCTGACCGGCTCGCAGCGACCGCTCGGGGAGATCCGCTCCGACGCGCGGCGAAACCTCGTCGACTCGGTCGACCTCGCGACGCGAGACATCCCGGAGGTCGGCGTCTGCTTCGATGGGCGGCTTCTGCGCGGAAGCCGCGCGACCAAGGGTGACGCGTGGTCGTATACGGCGTTCGCGTCGCCGAATTGCCTGCCGCTGGCGCGGCTGGGGCTGGACGTCGAGATCGCGCCGCACGTGCGGCGGCCGCAGCCGGATCAGCCGTTCGCTGTCGACGGGCGCTTCGATACGCGGGTGGCAGTGTGCTTCGTGACGCCGGGCATGGATCCGAGGATGCTCGAGCGGCTCGGCGCGGGCGAGGCCGACACGGGGGCGCGGGGCGTCGTGCTGGCGGCGTTTGGCGTGGGCAACGTGCCGTCGCGGCTGCGCTCGGTGGCGGCCGCGGTCAGGCGGCTCACGGATGGGGGCGTCACGGTTGGCGTGGTGACGCAGGCGCACGCGGGGGCGGTCGACTTGTCGCTGTATCAGAACGGCGTCGGGTTGCGGGATGCGGGGGCGCTCTCGGGTGGGGACATGGGCGTCGAGGCGGCGGTGGCCAAGCTGATGCACGGGCTGGGATGCTTTCCCGAGGATGCGGCGGCGCGGGCGGAATATTTTACGCGGGACGTGGCGGGGGAGCGCGGGGACGGGCAGTTGCATATTCCGGATTAGAGGCGGTGGGGCGGGCGGGCAACCGGGCTTCTAAGATGGCTGGACGTGGTCGATGCGCAATCAGGTGTAGCGGCGGCGTCATGCGGCGTCAGCGGCCCTTGAAGTGGGGCTTGCGCTTGTCGCGGAAGGCGGTGCGGGCTTCGGCGGCGTCTGCGCTTGTCCAGGCGGTGTGCATGAGGTGGGTGAGCTCGTTGAGGGCGGCGGGATCGATCGTCGGCTGGAGGAGCTCGAGGGCGCGGCGCGTTCCCGAGATTGCCAGTGGCGCGCCGCGGGCGATCTCCGTTGCCAGGGCGGTCGCCGTCGCGGCGACCTCGTTGCGGGCGACGACGCGGTCGACGAGGCCCCAGGCGAGAGCGCGCGCGGCGGGGACGGGTTGCGCGGTCAGGAAGAGCTCGCGGGTGCGGGACATTCCGCAGAGCGCGACGAAGCGGCGGAGGCCCGTCGGGGAGTAGACGAGGCCGAGGCGCACGGGGGGCATGGTCAGCGTGACCGTGTCGTGGGCCACGCGGAGATCGCAGGTCGCGGCCAGCTCGCAGCCGCCGCCGATGGCGGGGCCGTTCAACGCGGCCACGACCGGCAGCGGCCCGTCGCTGATGGCGGCGAGCGCGGGACCCATGGGGTTGCCCGACGGCGCCGCGCCCGACGGCAGCGCCGAGATGTCGTAGCCCGACGAGAAGAAGTCGCCCGCGCCCGTCAGCACGACCGCGCGCGCGCCCTCGGCGGGCAGGCGCGCCAGCGCGGCCACGAGGGCGTCGAGCATGGTCGGGTCGAGCGCGTTCTTCTTCGCTTCGTTGCGCAGCGTGATGAGCGCGACGCTTTCGTGCCGTTCGACCTCGATGCTGCCGCTCATCGCTCGCTCACTTTTTCAATTCGATCGACACGCGTGCTTCTTCTCCGGCACGCACCGTCACCGCGCGCTTCATCGGCGGCAGGTCGGGATTGACGAACGTCAAGGTGTGGGTGCCCTCGGTCAGTGGCACGTTGGCGAGCGGCGTGGTGCCGATCAGGCGCGCGCCCTCGAAGACCTTGGACCACGGTACGGTGCGCACCGTCAAAAAGCCGCGCGGCAGCTTGGGCGCGACCACCCGCACCACGTGTCGCGCCGCGGGTCGCAGCTCGACGTCGAGCGTGCGGTGCTCGCCGTCGCCTAGACGCACCGCCAGCTCGCGCGGCTGATAGCCCTTCTTGTCGACGATGACCTTGTGCATGCCCGACGCGAAGGTCTCGGCGTGAATCGGTGTCGCGGCGCGCAGCTGCTCGCCGTCGACGGTGACGCGCGCACCGGGCGGGCGCGACAGGATGTCGAGCGTCGGAGCCGGCCCCGGCACCGTCTGGGCGACGACGACCGGCGGCGCGGTCTCGACCTCGATCTCCTTCGGCGGCGGCGCCGGCTTCTGCGTCACCACCGGCGGCGGCTCGGTCGGCACACGCACGATCACCGGGTCGTTGGACGGCGACCACGGCCGGAGCGCGAGCAGCGTCACCGCCGCCACCGTCACGGCGGCGATGATCGCGGCGAGATAGGTGCGCAGCGGGGTCTGCGACAGCGGCTGCACCACCGCGGTGTGCGTCGGCGAGCTGCGCACCGGCGGCAGCGGCCGCTCGTCGGTGGGCGGCTCGTCGGTGAGGTGCAGATCGGACGGCATCGTCCGCACGCCCGACTCGCCGTCCGCCAGCGTCGCGACGTCGTCCTCGTCGTCGTTTGCGTCGCCGCCGTCATCGCGGCGGTCGCGGTCCTGGTCGCGGTCCTGGTCGCGGATCGCTTCGGTCACGAGCGACGCGCCCTTCGGCGTCCGATTGAGCAGCGCCTGCGCCGCCGACTGCACCTGCGTCCCCGGCGCCGACGGCGGCCGCGCGCTCGTGGCCATCACATCGGCCCGCCCCTGCGGCCGCCCCGGGTCGGTCAGCATCGGCGCTTCGGGCGGCGGCGGCGGATATTCGCGCTTCACGTAGTCGCCCAGCTCGCGCGACGTCGCCAGCGCATCGGCGCTCTTCAGGAACTTCTCGAGATCGGTCTGCATCGCCGACGCCGCCGCATAGCGGTTGTCGCGCGAGGTCTGCAGCGCGCGCCGCATGATCTTGACCAGCTCGTCGGGGACGTCCTTGCGATGCTTCTCGGGATGGATGGGCTTGCCGTCGCGGATCTCGCGCATCGAGGCGGTCACGTCGTCGCGGCGGAAGAGCGGCACGCCGGTGATGAGCTCGTAGAGGCAGATGCCGGCCGAGAAGACGTCGCTGCGCCCGTCGAGGAGCCGCCCCTCGACCTGCTCGGGCGACATATAGGCATACTTGCCCTTGACCACGCCGGGCCGCGTCCGTCCGGCGGCGAACTGCGCTTTGGCGATGCCGAAGTCCACCAGCTTGACGGCGCCGTCGTAGCTGACGAGGACGTTCTGCGGTGTCACGTCGCGATGCACGACGTCGAGCTTGCGCCCCACCGCGTCGACCGAGTTGTGCGCGAAGTGCAGCCCCGCGCAGGTGTCGGCCAGGATGCGCGCCGCCAGCTCGAACGGCACCGGCCGCTCCTTGGCGCGGCGGATGAGCCGCCCGATGTCGACGCCGTCGACGTACTCCATGGCGATGAAGTAGTAGTCGTCGACCTTGCCGAAGTCGTAGATGTGAACGATGTTCGCGTGCGTGAGCTGCGCCGCCAGCCGCGCCTCGTCGAGGAACATGGCGCGGAACTCTTCCGACTCCGAGAGATGCGGCAGGATGCGCTTGATGGCGACGCGACGCTCGAACCCCTCGACCCCGATGAGTCGGGCCAGGAAGACCTCCGCCATTCCGCCGCGCGCGAGTCGCCGCTGCAGGCGGTAATTTCCGAAGGGAACCCCGACCGACATCAAGAGAAAATGTAGCACGCGAGCTGGGGGGTACCGTGCATACGGCTGTCCGCACTGCCCCCGTCGGGGTTGCACCCTTCGGGCATCGATCGGTGGGCTAAGTCCTGCAGATTCGTTGGCCCGCCCAAGGTAACCCGCGGCACAAACGCTGCAGAGGTAGATGTCCGCACGCGCGATGGGGAGGGTACATGCGCCGAGAAGATGGATTCGAACGCCGCGAGGATGAGCCGACGCGCCCGGTGCGTGTACCGCGCCTGCGCATGACGCAGGAGACCGGCGAGATCCTGAAGATTGCCGTCGACCCGAACGAGCCGACTACGACGAACGTTTCCGGGCGACGAACTGCTCGCTGACCAGCCGTTCGAACAGCGGCTGCGGCAGCGGCAATAGCGCTCCTCCAGCGCCGATG
>JAQBQH010000103.1 GCA_028287105.1 Myxococcales bacterium | reverse complement strand
GTGTGCCGCGCCCGCGCGGGCGAGCCAGCGCGCGAGGTGCGCGCCCACGCCGCCGGTGCCGCCGGTGACGAGGATGGTGCCGCGCGGCTGCCACGCCGCGGCGGCAGCCTCGTCAGACGCTGCCCGTACCAGGCGGCGAACGAACAGCCCGTCGGGGCGCAGCGCGAGCTGATCTTCGCCGCCGGCGCTCAGCGCGGCGACGAGCTGGTCGGCGAGGTCGGGCGCGAGCGTGCCGCTGACGTCGATGAGCCCGCCCCAGCGACGCGGATGCTCGAGCGCGACGACGCGGCCCAGACCCCAGGTCATCGCCTGCGTCGGGCGGGTGAGCGGATCGGCCGGCCCGACCGAGACCGCGCCCGACGAGATCAGCCACAAGGGCGCGTCGAGCGCGAGATCGCCGAGCGCCTGCGCGAGGGCGAGGTTGAGTCCGAGGCCGGCGGGGACGGTCGGCTGCGCCGGCAGCGGCAGCTCGTCCAGCGCCAGGAGTGACAGCACGGCGGCGGGCGGCGTGGCGTCGCCGAGCTGGGCCCGCAGGCGGGCGGCGACGAAGGCGCGGTCGGCGTTGCCGTGCGGCAGGGCGACGAGGACGACGCGGGCGCCGCGATCGCCGAGCGCGCCGTGGAGCGCGCGGGTCAGCTCGCCGTCGGCGTGCGCGTGGGGAACGACGATGACGAAGCTGCCGGCGACGGCGGGCACGGTCGTCGCGCGGGCGAGCGGCCTCCAGACGGCGCGATAACGCCAGCGCTCGGTCTGATCGACCGCGGCGACCGCGGCGGGCGCGTCGAGCCAGAACCGCTCGCGCTGAAAGGCATAGGTCGGCAGCGCGACGAGGCGGCCGCCCCATGGGCCGAAGAGCGTCGTCCAGTCGACGACGTGGCCGCGGGCGTGCAGCTCGCCGACGGCTGCCATGAGCGTCGCCAGCTCGGGGCGATCTTTGCGCAGTGCCGGCAGGAAGCGTGCGCTGTCGGTCGACAGGCATGCGGGGCCCATCGCCGAGAGCACGCCCTGCGGACCCAGCTCGACGAAGGTGGTCACGCCCAGGCTCTCGAGCTTGCGCATGGCATCGACGAAGCGCACGGCGGCACGCGCGTGTCGCACCCAGTAGTCGGGCGTGGCGAGGTTCGCGTCGCCGGCGACCGTCGAGATGATCGCGATCTTCGGCGCCGAGAACGTCAGACCCGCCACGACCGCCGCGAAGTCGTCGAGCATCCCGTCCATGCGCGGCGAGTGGAAGGCGTGGCTGACGCGCAGTCGCGTCGCCTTGCGCCCCAGCGCTTCGAAGTGCTGCGCGATCGCGAGCACGGCGGCTTCGTCACCGGCGATCACCGTCGCCGTCGGCCCGTTGAGCGACGCGATGTCGACGCTGCTCGAGAGGAGCGGACGAGCTTCCGCCTCCGATGCCTGCAGCGCCACCATGGCACCGCCGCCCGGCAGCGCCTGCATCAGGCGTCCGCGCGCCTTGACCAGCGTGCAGGCGTCGCGCAGCGACAAGATGCCCGCCACGTGCGCGGCGGCGATCTCACCGATCGAATGGCCGACGAGATAGTCGGGCTGGACACCCCACGCTTCGAGCACCCGATAGAGCGCGACTTCCAGCGCGAATAGCGCCGGCTGCGTATTGGCCGTCTCGTCGAGCAACGCACCGTCGTCGAACAGCGCGACCGGCAGACCGAGCTCCGCCAGAACGGCGTCGAGCGCATCGCGGAAGAGCGGCAGCTCCTGGTAGAGCGCGCGACCCATGCCGGCGCGCTGGCTGCCCTGTCCGGTGAACAGCAACGCCAGCTTGCCGCCACCGACCGTGTGCACCTCCTCGCGGCCGAGGACCGTGCGATGCTCGAAGTGGGTTCGCGCCTTCGCCAACGTGTAGGCGACGTCGACGACCGGCAGCTCGGGATGCTGCGCCAGGTACGCGCGCAGCTCCTCCGCCTGCGCCCGCGCCGCCGCCGCGGTCTTGCCCGACACCACCAGCGGCAACGCATCCGGCGCAGCGATCGTGCGTTCGACAAGCTCCACCGCCGGCGCTTCCTCGACGAGGACATGCGCATTGGTACCGCTGATGCCGAACGACGACACGCCCGCGCGCCGCGAACGACCGCCTGCCGGCCAGGGCCTCGGCGCGCTCGTGAGGCGCACCGTGCCCGACGTCCAATCGACGTGCGGCGAGGGCTTCTCCGCGTGCAGCGTGCGCGGCAGCTGGCCGTGGCGCATCGCCATCACCATCTTGATGACCCCGGCCACTCCGGCTGCCGCCTGCGTGTGCCCGAGGTTCGACTTGATCGCGCCCAGCCACAGCGGCTGCTCTGCCGAGTGCGCCGCGCCATAGGTCGCGAGCAGCGCCTGCGCCTCGATTGGATCGCCCAACTTCGTTCCGGTGCCGTGCGCTTCGACCGCGTCGACCTCGGCAGCGCTCAACCCCGCGCTCGCGAGCGCCTGGCGAATGACCCGCTCTTGCGACGGGCCGTGGGGCGCCGTCAACCCCTGGCTGCGGCCATCCTGATTCACCGCCGAGCCGCGAATGACCGCGAGCACCGGGTGACCGTTCCGCTGCGCGTCCGAGAGCCGCTCGAGCAGCAACATGCCGGCACCTTCGCTCCAGCCGGTGCCGTCGGCGTCGGCCGAAAACGCGCGGCAACGACCGTCGGTAGACAAGCCGCGCTGGCGGCTGAACTCGATGAACGTCGCCGGCGTCGCCATCACGGTCACGCCGCCCGCGAGCGCCAGGCCGCACTCGCGGTTGCGCAGCGCCTGACATGCCAGATGCAGCGCCACCAGCGACGAGCTGCACGCCGTGTCGACCGTGACCGCCGGCCCCTGCAGCCCGAGTGTGTAGGCGATCCGCCCCGACGCGATGCTCGCCGCGCTGCCGAGCCCGAGGTAGCCCTCGTGCTCCTCGGGCGACGCCATGAGCCGCATCCCGTAGTCGTTGTACATGACGCCGACGAACACCCCGGTGGCGCTGCCATGCATCGCGGCCGGCGTGATGCCCGCGCGCTCGACGCTCTCCCACGAAGTCTCGAGCAGGAGCCGCTGCTGCGGATCGATCGCGAGCGCCTCGCGCGGGCTGATGCCGAAGAACGCGGGATCGAACTCGGCCGCGTCGTGCAGGAAGCCGCCCTGTCGCACGTAGCTCTTGCCGCGCGCGTCCTTGTCCTCGTCGTACAGCTCGTCGACGTTCCAGCCGCGGTCCGTCGGAAAGGCCCCGATGGCGTCGCGCCCCTCGGCCACGAGCTCCCACAGCGCCTCGGGCGTGCGCACGCCGCCCGGGTAGCGGCAGCTCATCGCCACGATCGCGACAGGCTCGCGTGTCGCGTAGACGAGCTGCCGGTGGTCCTCGCGCAGCCGTTCGGTCTCTTTGAGTGAAGCACGCAGCGCTGCCGCGATCTGGTCCGGAGTCATCGTCATCGGTCACCGTTCGCGAGCGCCACGAGCTCGTCGAGATCCATGTCGTCGATTGCTTTGGTCGTCTCGGCGCGCTTGCCGGCGCCGGCGTCGAGCTGTTGCGCGAAGCGGATGAGCTCGTCGAGCAGGCCGGCTTGCCGCAGCCGCGCCAGCGGCATCGCGGCCAGCGCGCTTTTTTGCGCACGCTCCTCGGCGACGCCGCTGCCCAGGAGCGCCGCAAGCTCGAGCGCGACGGCGGCCGCGGTCGGATGGTCGAAGAGCATCGTCGCGGGCAGGCGCAAGCCGGTGGCCGCGCCGAGGCGATTGCGCAGCTCGACCGCCATGAGCGAATCGAGGCCCAGCTCGCGAAGCGGGCGCTCGGCATCGACTGCTTCGGCGCCGAGGACCGCCGCCGCTTCGGCGCGTACGAGCGCCAGGACGTCGGCTTCGGACAGCTGGCCGCGACGGACGACGGCGCGGCGTGCCACTGGGCGCTTGAAGCGCGCAGCGACGACGAGCGGCGTGCCGCCGAGCGCGGCGTCGAACAGCGCCAGCCCCTCCGCCGTCGACAGGCCCTCGATGCCGGCGCGCGCGATGCGGGCGCGGTCGGCGTCGCCGAGGTGCGCGGTCATGCTCGTCGGCACGCTCCAGTAGCCCCAGGCGATCGAGGTCGCCGGCAGGCCCTCGGCGCGTCGCTGATGCGCGAGCGCGTCGAGGAAGCTGTTGGCGGCGGCGTAGTTGGCCTGCCCCGGCCCGCCGAGCACGCCCGCCACCGACGAGAACAGCACGAAGGCCGAGAGATCGTGCGCGCGCGTCAGCTCGTGCAGATGAAGAGCCGCGTCGAGCTTGGGCGCAAACACGCGGTCGATCTGATCGGACGTGAGCGCGGTGACGACGCTGTCGTCGAGCACGCCGGCGGCGTGGATGACAGCGGTCAGCGCGTGCTGCCCCAGGAGCGCGGCCAGCGCCGTGCGATCGGCGACGTCGCACGCGGCGACCGAGACGCGCGCGCCGGCCGCTTCCAGTGAGCGCTTCAGATCGGCCGCGCCCGGCGCCTCTTCGCCGCGGCGCGACGTGAGCAAAAGCTCGGTCACGCCATGTTCGGCGACGAGGTGGCGCGCGACCAATGCACCGAGACCCCCGGTTCCGCCGGTGATGAGCACGGTGCCGCGCTGGTCCAGCCGCAGCGGCGCAGCGCTCTCGGCGCGCGCCAGCTTGGGGGCCAGGAAGCGACCACCGCGCAGCGCCAGCTGCGGCTGCCCCGTCGCCAGCGCCTCGGGCAGCGACGTCTCCCAGGCGCCGTCGTCGACGTCGAGCAGCACCAGGCGGCGCTCGGGATGCTCCGCCTGCGCCGCGCGCACCAGGCCCCAGACCGCGGCGCGCGCCAGATCGGCCACGCCCTCGCCGGCCGAGGTCGCGATCGCCCGCCGCGTCACGACGACCATGCCACCGGTGGCGGAGCGCTCGTCGGCGAGCCACGCCTGCAGCTGACCGAGGACGCGATGCGATGTCTCGTGCGCCGCGGCGAGCACGTCGTCACCGCAGTCATCGACGAGCGCCACCATCACGTGGTCGTCGCCGGCGTAGGAGCCGTTGCCCGGAGCGACCGGGCTCCACGTCATCGCGAAGAGCGGATCGTGATGGCGCAGCTGCGGGCGGGTTCGCAGGCCCGCGACCGACGCAACCGGCGCTCCTGTCGCATCGGCGATCGCGACCGACACCGTGCCCTGCCCGTCGACCGGCGCGAGGCGCACGCGCAGCCGCGAGGCGCCGCTGGCATGGAGCGTGACGCCGGTCCAGGAGAACGGCAGGCCGACCTCCGTCGTCGGATCGAGCATCCACGCGTGCAGCGCGGCGTCGAAGAGCGCCGGATGCAGCCCGAATCCGCGCGCGTCCGCGCCGTCGGCCAGCTCGACCTCGGCGTAGATCTGGTCGCCGGCGCGCCACGCCGCGGTCAGGCCCTGAAGCTGCGGCCCGTAGACGAGGCCGCTGTCGGCCAGCCGCTCGTACAGGCCCTCGACGTCGAGCGGGATCGCGCCGGGCGGCGGCCACTCGCCCAGGTCGACGACGCTCCACGGCTGCGCCGGCCCGAGCCGCCCGCTGGCGTGACGCGTCCATTCGCCGCCGTCGTGGCGCCGGGCGAAGAGGGTCATAGGGCGGGCGCCGCTCTCGTCGACGCTGCCCACCGAGAGCTGAAACGCTGCCGGCAGCTCGAGCGGCGCTTCCAGCGTCAGCTCCTCGACGCAGGCGAGGCCGAGGCGCTGCGCCGCGGCGAGCGCCAGCTCGACCAGCGCCGTGGCCGGCACGATCGCGGCGTCGAAGACGACATGATCCGCCAGCCAGCTCTGGGTCGCCGCCGAGAGGCGACCGGTGAACAGCGCCGTCTCGCCTTCGGCCAGGGCCACGCAGGTGCCGAGGAGCGGATGGTCGATGGTCATGAGGCCGGGCACGTCGGCGCGGCCCGTCGCCGGCGTCTCGATCCAGAAGCGCTCGCGCTGGAAGGCGTAGGTCGGCAGCGCCACGAGGCGCGGATTCCATGGCGCGAAAAAGGCCGCCCAATCGACCCGGTGGCCGCGGGCGTGGACGGCACCGACGGCGGCCATGAGCGTCCCCAGCTCGGGGCGCTCTTTGCGGAGCGCCGGCAGGAAGCAGGCGCCCTCGGTCGCGAGGCACGCCGGCCCCATCGCCGACAACACGCCCTCGGGCCCCAGCTCGACGAAACTGGTCACGCCGAGGGCTTCGAGCGTGCGCATCGCGTCGACGAAGCGCACCGCCTGGCGCGCGTGACGCACCCAGTAGTCGGGCGTCGCCAGATCGGCGTCGGCCGCGACCGTCGAGACGATCGCGATCTTCGGCGCCGAGAACGTCAGGCCCGCCACGACCGCGGCGAAGTCATCGAGCATCGCGTCCATGCGCGGCGAGTGGAAGGCATGGCTCACGCGGAGTCGTCTGGTCTTGCAGCCCTGGGCTTCGAAGTGCTGCGCTACCGCGAGCACCGCCGCTTCGTCGCCACCGATCACCGTCGCCATCGGCCCGTTGAGCGACGCGATGTCGACGCCGCTCGAGAGCAGCGGCTGCACTTCTGCTTCGCAGGCCTGCAACGACACCATGGCGCCGCCGGCGGGCAGCGCCTGCATCAGTCGACCGCGCGCCTTGACGAGCGTGCAGGCATCGGCGAGCGACAAGACTCCGGCGACATGCGC
>JAQBQH010000097.1 GCA_028287105.1 Myxococcales bacterium | reverse complement strand
TCACCAGGACCTGTACGGCGAGCACGTCTTCCCGCTGCAGCTGGCGGCGTTGCTCTCCGCGCCCGCGGCGGACTTCAGCGGCGGCGAGTTCGTGCTAACCGAGCAGCGTCCGCGCATGCAGACGCGCCCAGCCGTGGTACCGCTGTCGAAGGGCGATGCCGTCGTGTTCGCCGTCAACAGCCGCCCCGTGCGCGGGACGCGCGGCGACTATCGCGTCAAGCTGCGCCACGGCGTCAGCAAGATCATCGAAGGGCGTCGCCACACGCTCGGCATCATCTTTCATGACGCGAGCTAGTCGCGCAGCCCAGGAGGAGCTGTTCGACGCGGCCTCTGCGCCGGCTCCTGATCGCGAACAGCTCGAGCCCGGCGCATTCGTCCTGCGCGCCTTCGCCGCCGAGGAGGCGCCCGCGCTGCTCGATGCGATCGGCCTCGTCGCGCAGGCGGCTCCGCTGCGTCACATGACGACCGCCCGCGGCTGGCGCATGTCGGTCGCGATGACGAACTGCGGCGACGCGGGCTGGCTGAGCGACCGCAGCGGGTATCGCTACGACGCGATCGATCCGCAGACGGGTCGGCGCTGGCCGGCAATGCCCGAAGTCTTCGCGCATCTCGCCGCGCGCGCCGCAAGCGCGGCGCGCTTCGCGGGGTTTGCACCCGACGCGTGCCTCATCAACCGGTACGAACCAGGCACACGACTCACGCTCCATCAGGACCGGGACGAGCAGGACTTCGACGCACCGATCGTGTCGGTGTCCCTGGGAGTGCCCGCGACGCTTCTGTGGGGTGGTGCGGCGCGCACGGACAGGCCGCGCCGGGTCCGGCTCGAGCATGGCGACGTCGTCGTGTGGGGCGGGCCGGCTCGGCTGAACTTCCACGGCATCGACACGCTGCGCGAAGGCCATCACGCGCTCACCGGCAGTGCGCGCTTCAACCTGACCTTTCGTCGCGCCTTGCTGCGACGCTGATTCGGCGCCGACGTCGCCCATTCGAGGTCAAGAAACGGAGCGCCGCTCGTGCGCTCTGTCACTAGCCTTCAGGTCCGGGATTCAGGAAGTCGCTGCCTCCGCGAACCCATCCAATCTCGAACACAGAAGGAACATTCCGTGTCCATTCAAGATGACAACAAGGCCATTGCCGGCCGCGGGTTCACCAACTTCCGGGACAAGACCTGCGATCGCGCCGTCGTCGACGAAGTCGCCGCCCCGGACATGCTCTTGCACTATTCGCTGCACGCCGCCCCACCTGCAGCCGCCGAGGGGTGGCTTCGCCACCAAAGAGCCCGGATCGAACAGAGGCATCTGCAGTTCGGGCGGCACACCCACCTCGACATCGGCTCCCTCCTCTGGCGAGCGGCCCATGGGGCGCGGGTGGCGCGTCTCCCCGAGCTTGCGGCGAGTCGCGAGGGCATGCCGAACGCGTCCGCCCCGAACCGTCACCCTGCGCCGGGACCTGCGACCTTCAACTAGGAAACCCGGCGTCAGATCGCGGGCGTCGGCGCGTTCTTCTCGATGAGCCGTTCTTGCTTCAGTTCGCTCCAGAAATCCTTCGGGATCATCGACTGCATCGAATTCCAGTCCTCCTGTATCTGCCGTTCACTCCCCGCGCCCACTACGAGCGCCACTGCCTCGGACGCGGCCGCCGAGAACTGCAAGGCCGCCGTACGCAAATCGACGCCGTGACGTTCCGCCACCGCACGCAGTCGGCCGAGCTTCTGGATCACTTCCGGCGGGATCTTGAAATTCTCCTTGCCGTAGTTGTAGCGCGGGCTGCCCGAGATGAAGCCCGCGTTGAGGGCCGAGCCGATGACCAGGGACACATTCTTCGCCCGCACCGCCGGGAAGACTTGGTTGAGCGCATCGGCATGGTCGATCAGCGAGTATTGGCGCGCGCACAGGCAGACATCCGGGTCGGCGTCCTCGATCACCTTGAGGATCGCGTATGGCGTGTTCACGCCAACGCCCCAGGCGCGGATGATCCCCTCGTCGCGCATCTTCGACAGGGCAGGGAAGGCACCCTTGCGCGCGATCTCGTACTGCTTCTCCCATCCGCCCTCCGGAAACCAGGCGAAATCGGGCGACAGATCGTGGACGAAGGCGATGTCGAGGTGCGAGATGCCGAGCCGCTGCAGACTGTCCTCGATCGAGCGCCGCACGCCGTCGGCCGTGTAGTCGATGACCAGGTCGTTGGGCGAGTCGGAGAACGGAAACATGTCCGCGTGGCGATTGTTCTTCGCTGCCCTGAAAAGCTTGCCGACCTTGGACGAGAGCAGGTAGTCGTCGCGTCGCTGGCCGTGGAGGAAGCGGCCGAAGCGGCGCTCCGCGAGCCCCAACCCGTACCAGGGCGCAACGTCGTAGTAGCGCACGCCCAACGCCCATGCGGCCTCCAGCGTGGCCTGCGCTTCCTTGTCGGTGTGCTTGGCGAATTCGTTGCCGAGCGGCACGCCGCCGAGCCCGAATCTGAACTCGGGAGTGAAGATTTCCTGAGCGCGGTTGTGCATGTCAACGTCCTTCTCGATCGAGGGAATCGAACCCGGGACAAATGCTAGGCGCGTCTTCAGTTCTTCGCTTGGCCGTCGAGAGCCGCCATCTTCAGCCCGTGTAGTCGACGTTGGAGAACCCCGGCACCTGGACGGCACGCGGATCGTTGCCGTTGGCGCGCAGTGCCTCGACGACGTAGTCGGCCACGCAATTGGACAGCAGCTGGGTCGGGTCTTCCATGATTCGGCGCAGGCGGGAGATGCAGGCGTCGCGGTCATCGCTCGAAGCGATGGGTGCCATGTCATGTGCGGCTTCCGGCCGGAACTCGAATCGCTGCGACAGTGGGAACAT
>JAQBQH010000079.1 GCA_028287105.1 Myxococcales bacterium | reverse complement strand
CGGGCCCGGGTGTTACGCGGGACGGCGTGGGACGCGCCGACCCGCGCGTACGCGCAGCCTGAAGTCGACGTCCACGGCATCTGCCAGGCCACCGCTCAGCACGCCGCCACCGGCGGCGACGGCGCCGACGCACTTCCTCTTCCGCGCCGACGTCAGGCGGACCCTGGGCGCCGGCACCTAGCCCACACTAGCCCTGGCGTGCGGCCCCGACCGGGCACGTGATGCCCGTGCCGCCGAGCCCGCAGTAGCCGCCCGGGTTCTTGGCGAGGTACTGCTGGTGGTAGTCCTCGGCGTAGTAGAACTCGGGCGCCTCGAGGACCTCGGTGGTGATGGCGCCGTAGCCGGCCTTGGCGAGCTCCTTGGCGTAGGCGTCGCGCGAGGCGTCGGCGGCGCGCTTCTGCGCGTCACCATGCGTGTAGATGCCGCTGCGGTATTGCGTGCCCGAGTCGTTGCCCTGGCGCATGCCCTGGGTCGGGTCGTGGCTCTCCCAGAACACGCGGAGGAGCTGGTCGTACGAGATCTGCTTGGGATCGAAGACGACGCGGACGACCTCGGCGTGGCCGGTCATGCCGCCGCAGACTTCTTTGTAGGTCGGGTTCGGCGTGAGGCCGGCCTGGTAGCCGACGGCGGTCGAGTAGACGCCCGGCTGCTGCCAGAATTTGCGCTCGGCGCCCCAGAAACAGCCGAGGGCGAAGTCGGCGACCTCGAGACCGTCGGGCCAGGGGGGCGACAGGCGCGCGCCGTTGACGAAGTGCTTGTCGGGAATCGGCATTTTTTCGGAGCGGCCGGCGAGCGCGTCTTCGCGGGTCGGCATACGTAGTTTGCCCATGCCGTAAATCTATAGCGTCGCCAGCCACTCCGCCATGGTCGGATGCACGGCGTCGGCGCCGGCCTCGGTCAGCTGTTCGAGGCTGTACCAGCCGGTGGCGACGGCGACGGCGCGCGCCCCGGCGGCGTGGGCGGCGGAGATGTCGCGCGGGGTGTCGCCGATGACCCAGATCTCGTCGCGCATGAAGCGGCGGCCCGCGCGCGTGCAGCCGCGCTCGATGGCGACCCGCACCAGCTCGGCCCGCTCGGCGGCGTCGGAGCCGAAGCCGCCGAAGGCGAAGCGGTGCCACAGCTCGCCGCGCTGGAGCTTGATGCGCGCGCCCGCCTCGAGGTTGCCGGTGGCGAGGCCGATGGTCTCGCCGCGCTTCTCGAGGAGGTCGAGCGTGTCGTGGACGGCGGGCTTGACGTGATAGAGGCCGGCGGCGACCTCGGCCTCGAGGTGGCGTACGTAGACGTCGAAGATGGCGCGCGTCTCTTCCAGCGTCGGGGAGCGGCCGTGATGGTGATGGAAGACGCTCTCGAGGATGAGCGGGTCGGTCATGCCGTCGAGGCGCAGATGCTCGAGGGCGCCGAGGATGCCCATGTGATCGTGGCAGGCGCGTTCGAAGGCGCGCCGGCCCGAGCCGTCGCCGCCGATGAGGGTGCCGTCGATGTCGAAGAGGTAGAGCATCAGGAGGCGCGCGTCGCCAGCTCCTGGAGGAGCTCGATGAGCAGCGGCAGGGCGTCGTCGCCGCCGGAGATGGTGCGCGCGCGGTAGTGGACGCCGCGCTGCGGCCAGACCCCGAGCCAGCCGATGCACAGCGCGTCCAGGCGCGCGCGCATGCCCTCGTCGAGGAGCTGGGCGTTGAGCCCGCGGCGATCGCGGGTCACGAACTTGGCGTCGAAGGCGGCGTCGCCGGTGTCGATGGCCGGGCCGTCGGCGCGCGGGCCGAGGCGCCCGGCGTCGCGGCGCTCGAGCGTGAAGGGCGGATGGCGCGGCAGCGACTCGCCGACGAGGACGTCGACGCTGGCGATGAGCCCGCCGTGGCGCGAGAGGGTGAGCGTGATGGGCATGCCTGCCGTCGGTGGCGCGTGCAGGCGCACGGTCTCGTAGCCGCTGGTGCCGGTGAGCGTGACCTGCGGCGCACCGACGGCGGCAGCGCCGCGGCGGATGACGTTCTCGAACGCCTCGCGGCTGAGCGCTTGACCGCCGCCGCGCACGACCGACTCGGCGAGGCAGAGCAGGCCCACCGCGGCGAGCGTGATCTGGAAGGCGGCCTGCTGATCGAGGCCGGCGATGCCGAAGAGGAGGAGGCCCCAGCCGCGCAGCCGCTCCTCGCCGCGCGACGAGAGCAGCGTGGCGACGGTGAAGACGAAGCCGCCCAACGCCAGGAGGTAGACGCACAGGGCCCAGGGCGCGATCGGGAGCGCCACGCCGAAGCCGTAGGCGGCGACCCGCGCGGCCGACTCCCAATCGACGCGCACCAGCACCGCGCTGGCGCCGACGAAGAGGGCGGCCAGCCCGATGGCGAAACGCACGCCGTGTCGGCGCGCCGCGAAACAGGGGACGGCCACGACGGCGGCGGCGGCGAGGGTGGCCTGCGCGATCGCCTCCAGCTCGAGCGGCGTCGAGGTCAGCTCCGGCACCGGCGACATGCGCCGCGAGAAGCGCGCCGCGAAGTGCAGCGCGACCGGCAGGAACAGGATGAGCGTGCCGAGGCGCACGCGGCCGGGTGCGCGCGAGGCGACGACGGTCATGGTCACGAGCAGCGCCAGGAACGTGAAGCTGAGGTGGAGGTGAAAGAAGAGATCGGGCGGCAGCTCGGCGACGGCGCCGAGCGCGGACAGGACGACCACGACGAAGCCGACCAGCGCGAACGAGACGCGCGCGCCCACGCGGTAGCGGGTGCCGTAGGCGGTGATGCGCGCCAGCGCCGAGCCGAGCATCATCGCGGAGAGCACCGCGGTCAGCTCATAGAGGAACAGGCGCGCGTCGGAGAGGGCGCGGCGCGCGAGCGTGCGCTTGACGAAGGGATCGAGCTGGAGCAGATGGCCAACGATGCGGTTGACGGTCAGCTCGAGCAACGCCACGACGGCCAGGACCGCCACGAGTGGGATGCCTGCCCATCCCGTGGGACGACGGTCGGATTCGGACACTGACTCATCGATAACCGCAGGGAAACTTGCGCGCAAGGATGTAGCCTCGTATCCTACATACACCTACCATGTCAAAAATCGCATGCGCCATCACGCTCGGGCTGCTCTCGACGGTGGCGCAGGCGGCGCCGTTTCGCGTCGTCGTCGACGCTGGACACGGCGGATCGAACACCGGCGCGCCGGGGCTGAACGCGGGCGCATTCGAGAAGCGCGTGACGCTGGCGGTGGCGCGCCTGTTGGCCGAGGAGCTGCGCCGCCGTGGCTTCGAGGTGGTCATGACGCGCGAGCGCGACGCCTTTCTGACGCTGCGGGAGCGCGTGCGGCGCGCCAACGCGGCGCTGCCCGATTGCTTCATCAGCCTCCACGCCAACGCGTCGGGCGATCGCGCGCGGCGCGGCGTCGAGACGTTCGTGCTGGCCAGGGACGCGGCCGAGGTCGAGGCGCGGCGGGCGGCGACGCGCGAGCGCGATGACGTGCAGGCGATGCTGGCGGAGCTGAGGCTGCTCGATGCGCATCGGGCGTCGGCCCAGCTCGCGCGCGCGGTGCAGGCGGAGCTGGTGGCGCTCTCGGGCGCGGTCGATCGCGGCGTGCGGCAGGCGGGATACGACGTGCTGGCCGGCGTGGCGGCGCCGGCGGTGCTGGTGGAGATGGGCTTTTTGGACCATCCGATCGAGGGTGCGGCGCTCGAGACCGCGGCCACGCAGCATCGCATCGCGTCGGCGCTGGCGGCCGGCATCGCCGAGTTCGCCAACGACGTGCGCAGCCCGCAAAAGCTGGTAATGTCCGCGCCCGATGCGACCCGACGGCCGACGCCCTGACGAGCTCCGCGCGCTTTCCATCACCCCAGATTGGCTGAAGGACCCGGAGGGGTCGGCGCTGATTCGCGCCGGCGAGACCTGGGTCATCTGCACCGCCAGCGTCGAGGAGCGCGTGCCGCCCTTCCTGAAGGACTCGGGCAAGGGCTGGGTCACGGGCGAGTACGGGATGCTGCCGCGGTCGACCAACACGCGCAGCGGGCGGCAGCAGGGCGGGCGCGGCAAGGAGATCGAGCGGCTGATCGGACGGGCGCTCAGGGCGTCGGTCGACATGAGCCTGCTCGGGCAGCGCACGATCACGATCGACTGCGACGTCTTGCAGGCGGACGGCGGTACGCGGACGGCCGCCATCACCGGCGGGTTCGTGGCGCTGGCGCTGGCGTGCCGGCGGCTGCAGGCCAAGGGGCTGATCAAGAAGTCGCCGCTCTTGCATGAGGTGGCGGCGGTGTCGGTGGGGATCATCGACGGCGAGGCGCGACTCGATTTGCCGTACGTCGAGGACGCGGCGGCCGAGGTCGACATGAACGTCGTCATGACCGCCGACGATCGGCTGGTCGAGGTGCAGGGAACAGCGGAGCACGGCACGTTCGATCGCGCGCAGCTGAACGCGCTCATGGACCTGGCGGCGACGGGCGTCAAGCAGCTGGTCGCCGCGCAGCGAGGGGCGCTCGAGGCGGCGCGCCGGTGAAGCGGATCTGCTTCGCCAGCGGCAACAAGCACAAGGTGGCGGAGATCGCCGCGATGCTGGAGCCGCTCGGGTGGACGGTGGAGCCGCTGGTGCTGAGCGTCGAGGAGGATGCGCCGACGTTCGTCGGCAACGCCGAGAAGAAGGCGCGCGCGGCGTTGGCGCTGTCGGGGTTGCCGTCGCTGGCGGACGATAGTGGCCTGGAGGTCGATGCGCTGGGTGGGGCGCCGGGGGTGCTGTCGGCCCGGTACGCGGGGGCGGGGCACGACGACGCGGCCAATAATGCGAAGTTGGTGGCGGCGCTGAGGGGCGTGCCGGAGGAGAGGCGGGGGGCGCGGTTTCGGTGCGCGTTGGTGTTCGTGGATCCGGAAGGGGCGCGGGTGGTGGCCGAGGGGGTGTGCGAGGGGCGCATCGGGTTTGCGGAGCGGGGCGCGGGGGGGTTTGGGTATGACCCGCTGTTTTTGGTCGCGGGGGATGCGGCGGGGCGGACGATGGCGGAGCTGACGGCGGAGGAGAAGAATCGGGTTTCGCATCGGGCGCGGGCGTTGGCGAGGTTGGTGGGGGAGTTGGGGGAGTTGGGGGGGCGGTAGGGGAGGGAGGAGGGAGGGAGGGAGGGACGGACGGAGGGACGGAGGGAGGCAAGGGGGCTTCCTTCGGAGGGCTGATGAGGCGGGCGGGCCTTTGCGGACCGCCTGTGCTTGATCGAGACGGGTCGTGGATGTTCCGCGCCCGCTTGTGACCCGCGGTGGATGTTGCGGGAGGCTGACGGTTCCGCGGCGGGTGGTGATCGACCGGACCGGTCGTGGGTTGTGCGGACGGCCGTCGGCCTAGTGCGGCTTGGGTGGGCCGGGCGCTTCCGGTGGCCCTATCCGCTCGCGCGGGTTGGCATTTTGCCGATTCGGCTATTGACAATGTGCAACCGGAATCATCGCTGACATTTCAGACCGGATACATCGCTGACACTTTTCGATGGTCGACGCGATAACGGATCAGCCCTCGGTGGCGTTGTCGCTCGTCGAGGATTCCGATCGTGATTGGTCCGAACAAGATCTCGCAGTAGTGCTCGCTGACGCGTTGGATGCCAACCACCTCGTTGGCCAGCGCGGCGGTAATGAATAGACGACCGCGGCCCCAGTGCACGGTGCCGTCGTCAGCTACGAGTCGCGTCTCGCAAAACGGATAGCTGAAGGCGGCGACGAGCGGAGGCAGCAGTCGCGTCGACCGTACGTGAATCGCCGCTGGCGTCGCATTGGAGAGCGCTTCGTGCGGACGATCGTGATTGAACTGCAGGCAAAAGCGATCGAAGCGGCGCTGTTGCGCAATGAGTGTCGGTGCGGGCGGGCTTGCGGTCTCGCGTTTGAGCGTCAGATGCATGCGCTCGTGCCGTCCGTTTTGCTGCGGCTTGCCCGGCTCGATGCGCTCGTGACGAATGCCGAGCTTGAGCCACCATGCCGACAGCCTCGACAAGCCAGCCGCGCCCGTCGACGCGAAGGGTGGCCCAAT